>JANOKY010000671.1:0-5392 GCA_031419635.1 Burkholderiales bacterium
GGGGATGGATTTGGCGTAAACACTTTGGGCGCTGCCCAGGGCGACGCGGAATCCGGTCATGACTTCGTCGAACACCAGCAGCGCTCCGTACTGGGTGCACAGCTCGCGGCAGCGCTGCATAAAAGGCACGCTGGCGCGCACAAAATTCATATTACCGGCGATCGGCTCGATCATCAGGCAGGCGATGTCCTTGCCGTGCAGCGCAAAAGCTTCTTCCAGCTGGGTAATGTGGTTGTATTCCAACACCAGGGTGTGCTGCACCACTTCGGGCGGCACGCCGGCGCTGGTCGGGTGGCCGAAGGTGGCCAGGCCGGAGCCGGCCTTGACCAGCAGGGCGTCGGCATGGCCGTGGTAGCAGCCTTCGAACTTGATGAACTTGCTGCGCCCGGTGGCGCCGCGCGCCAGCCGCAGCGCGCTCATGCCGGCTTCGGTGCCGCTGGAGACCAGGCGCACCTGCTCGACGCTGGGCACATGGCGGATGATTTCCTCGGCCAGTTCGATCTCGCGCTCGGTGGGCGCGCCGAACGAGAGGCCGTCGCGCGCGGCACGTTGCACCGCTTCGAGCACGGCGGGGTGGCCGTGGCCAAGAATCATCGGGCCCCAGGAGCCGATGTAGTCGATGTAGCGCTTGCCTTCGGCGTCCCACATGTAGGCGCCCGCTGCTCGGGCGATGAACCGCGGCGTGCCGCCGACGGCGCGGAACGCTCGCACGGGCGAGTTGACGCCGCCGGGGATGACGCGTTGGGCGCGTTCGAACAGCGCGGCGTTGGTTGCCATCTCAGCGCCCCTCGGGGGCCGCGACCGGCGTGAGCTGGGGGCTGTCAATGCACACGGCGCGGGGTTCCTTTGGGCTCGCCCATCGGGTCGCCACCCTCGCCGGGCGCGGCACCTTCCTCGCCTTCGCCGAACTCGCCCTCTTCGCCAGGTGGCAGGGCCCAGAAGAAGCGGTCGGGGATGACATTGCCCATGCCGGGGCGAAAGCCCGCGTCCAGGCTCTGGTCGAGGAAGGCCAGCGCCTCGCCGACGGCGGCCGAGAGCTCGCTGCCGGCGGCCAGCAAGGCGGCCAGCGCGGCCGACAGGGTGTCGCCGGCACCGACGAAGCTGGCCTCGAAGCGCTCGAACTTTTCGCCGGTGATGGCACCTTGGGCCGAGGCCAGCACGTTGTCGATCCACTGCTCACTGGTCTTGCCCGGCAGCATGACGCCGGTGACCAGCACGTAGGGCGTGCCGTGTTCGGCGGCGGCCACCGCCAGCTCGCGCGCCGACGGCGGGCGTTCGCTGTCCCACTCGGGCAGCAGGAAATCAGTCAGGGTCTTGTGGTTGCCGACCAGCACTTCGGTGGCCGGCAGGATCAGCTCGCGAAAGGCGTCGAGGTAGGGTTGCAGTTCGTCGTCGTCGATCCAGCCCAGGCTGGGCAGGTAGCTGACCAGCGGCACATCGGGGTAGTCGGAGAGGATTTCGGCCACCGCGCTGACGGCCTCGGCGTTGCCCAGGAAGCCGACCTTCCAGCCGGCGATGGTCACGTCTTCCAGGATCGTGCGCGCCTGCTCGGCGATGGCATCGACATCGATCGGATGCTGGTCGAAGATTTCGGCGCTGTCGCGCACGACGATGGCGGTGATCACCGGCAGCGCATGCGCACCCATCGCGGCGATGGTGGCCACATCACCGGCGCTGCCGCCGGCGCCGCTGGCGTCGCTGGCATTGAAGCTCATCACGCAGGCCGGCGCAGGCTCTTCGGGCACAGTGGCCTGGGGGTCGGACGGAGGGGTGGGGGCGTTCATGGGGCGGTCATTGAGGACTGAGCGGCGCGCTTGTCTGGGGTGGCTCGGACCTCCAGAAGATTGTGAAGAATGTTGCGTATGTGCCTACGCTGTCTTGGATTCTTCAACTGGGCGGTGCATACAATTGCCCCCCATTGTAGTGATTGACTTGCGACCTGTGAGCGAACAAGCGCGTACCTGGATGTGCCTGATCTGCGGCTGGATTTACGACGAAGCCGAGGGCGATCCGGAACACGGCTTGGCTCCCGGAACGGCCTGGGCTGCGGTGCCGATGAACTGGACCTGCCCGGAGTGCGGGGCGCGCAAGGAAGACTTCGAGATGGTGGAAATCTGACTGCGTTGGTGCTGGCGCCATCCCCGCCGCCTGAACAAGGAGAAGCTGTTTGACGATCGCTCCACTTGCCGACAGCGCGGCCCCCGGCGTCAAGGTGCTGGTCATCGACGACAGCAACACCATCCGCCGCAGCGCCGAGATCTTCCTGGCCCAGGGCGGCCATGAGGTGGTGCTGGCCGAAGACGGTTTCGACGCGCTGGCCAAGGTCAGCGACCACACCCCGGCGCTGATCTTCTGCGACATCCTGATGCCGCGGCTGGACGGCTACCAGACCTGCGCCATCATCAAACGCAACCCGCGCTTTGCCCATGTGCCGGTGATCATGCTGTCGTCCAAGGACGGCCTGTTCGACAAGGCCCGCGGGCGCATGGTCGGCTCGGAAGACTACCTGACCAAGCCCTTCACCAAAGAGCAGTTGCTGCGCGCCGTGGCCCAGTACCGGCCGCTGGCCTGACCGCGCTGGCGCGGCACGCAGCCCGATCCAACCCCTGACCAACACCCGACGATGGCGATTCAAAAAATCCTGCTGGTCGACGACTCGAAGACCGAACTGCACCACCTGTCCGAGCTGCTCACGCGCAACGGCTACTCGGTGCGCACGGCCGAAAACGGCGAAGAGGCGATGCGCCGCCTGGCCGACGACAAGCCCGACCTGATCCTGATGGACGTGGTGATGCCGGGCCAGAACGGCTTTCAGCTCACCCGCTCGATCACCCGCGACCCGCGCTTCGCCGATGTGCCGGTGATCATGTGCACCAGCAAGGGCCTGGAGACCGACAAGGTCTGGGGCATGCGCCAGGGCGCACGCGACTACGTGGTCAAGCCGGTCGATGCCGACGAGTTGATCAGCAAGATCCACGCCTTCGACTAGATGATTGTCCCAAGCTCGCTTTGCTCGCGCCCCCAGGGGCCCGCAGGGGCCCCTTCGTGGCCCCTGGGAGCTCAGGCCGCTTGGGAGCGGCCCGGCGCTGGCCTGAGGTTCTGACCAGATGGCCAATAAACAAGCCCTGCGCGAGTTGCAAACGCGGCTGGCCGAGCGCATGCAGGCGGCGCGCACGCAGCCGCGCGGGCAGTCGTGGCTGGCGGTGGAGTGCCGTGGCCATGGCCTGTTGCTGCCGCTCGAGCAGGCCGGCGAGATCTTCGCGATGGTGCCGCTGTTGCCGGTGCCGCACACCCAGCCGTGGTTTGCCGGCGTGGCCAATTTGCGCGGCGGCCTGCATGGTGTGGTCGATCTTGCGCGCTTTCTCGGCCTGCCCGAAGTGGCCGGCGCCGACAGCGGGCGCGAGCAGGCGCGGCTGATCGCGCTGGGTGCGCCGCTGGGCCTGAACGCCGCCTTGCTGGTCGACCGCCTGGCCGGCCTGCGCAGCCTCGAGCAGTTGCGCGCGGCGAGTGATGACGGCGACGCCACGCGGCCCGCCTTCGCGCCGCAGCGCTGGCATGACAGCGACGGCCGCCTGTGGCAGGCGCTCGACCTGGCCGCATTGGCGCACGACGTGCGCTTCCTGTCGATCGTTGCCTGATGCATCAATCACTGTCCAGACTTCCCCAGGGGTCAGAATGAGTTTCCTAGACAAGTTCTCGAACAAGGGCCCGAAGGCTCGCCGCGACGGCAAGGCGGCCGACGACGATCTCGCCTCGATCTTCGACGAGGTGGTGCCGCTGACGGCCGAAGAGCGTGGCCAGACAACAGGCCCCGGCGGTGCGCTGACGCAGGACATGAACGCCACGCAGTCGCCGTCGATGGCGGCCGACTCGTCGATCCTGTCCGAGGCCCTGCCGTCCGAAGCGGCCGGCGAGTTCATCGAAACCCGCCTGCCCGGCGCGGAAGGCGAGGGCGGCACGGGACTGCCATTGATCGGCGCGCAGCCGCTGGCACAGCAGCAGCGCATCCTGACCTTCGTCGTCGGCGCCGGCCTGGTGGCCTTGGCGCTGGGCGCCTACCTGGCAGTCAGCAGCGCCAGCCGCAGCGCGGCGCAGGTGGGCGCCACCGGCCAGGCGATGATGCAGTCGCAGCGGCTGGCCAAGTCGGTTTCGCAGGCCCTGGTCGGCAACGCCGCGGCCTTCCCTGAAGTGCGCGAAAGCGCCGACGTGCTGGCGAAGAACCTGCGCGGCCTGAAAGACGGCAGCGCCGAGATCGCTGCCGCGCCGGCTGCGGCGCAAGACGCGATCGAGCCGCTGATGGTGATGGTTGACCGCGCCGAGAAGAACGCTGCGGTGGTCGTCGGCCAGCAGAAGACGCTGACCCAGGTCGGCCTGGCGCTGCGCGCGATCAACCGCCAGTCGTCCGAGCTGCTCGAAACCGCCGAGACCGTGGCCTCGCTGAAGCTACAGCAGGAGGCCTCGGCCAGCGAGCTGTCGGCAGTCGGCCAGTTGGTGATGCTGACCCAGCGCATCGGCAAGAGCGCCAATGAGTTTCTGACCACCGAGGGCGTCAGCCCCGAGGCCGTGTTCCTGCTCGGCAAGGACTTGAACTCGTTCAAGGAAATCGCTACCGGCCTGCTCAATGGCAGCAGCGAGTTGCGCCTGCCCGCGACCAAGGACGCGCAGACCAAGGAGCGCCTGACGCAGTTGATCGCGCAGTATGAGAAGACGCGTGCCGAGGCCGGCGCGATCCTGGGCAACCTGCAAGGCTTGGTGGCCGCGCGCGAAGCGCAGGCCTCGGTGGTGGCCGACAGCGAACCGCTGCGCAAGGGCCTCGAAGTCGTGCAGGAGCGCTTGTCCGGCGGCGGCCTCGGCGGCGGCGGCCGCACCGCGCTGATCGTGCTCGGTGCATTGGCCCTGTTGGCCGGCGGCTACGGCTTCCTGCGCCTGTTCGTTGCCGACCAGGCCCAGCGCGCGCGCCAGGCTGAAGGTCAGCGCGTGTTGGCGCAGCGCCAGGAGCAGGAAGCCAAGCGCGTCAACGACGCCAACCAGGCGGCGATTTTGCGTTTGATGAACGAGCTGCAATCGGTGGCCGAGGGCGACCTGACGCAGCAAGCCACGGTGACGGAAGACATCACCGGCGCGATCGCCGATTCGGTCAACTACACCGTGGAAGAACTGCGCACCCTGGTGTCGCAGGTGCAGGGCACGGTCGGCCGGGTGACCGACACGACGCAGCAGGTCGAGAACACCTCGACCGAGCTGCTGGCCGCGTCGACCGAGCAGTTGCGCGAGATTCGCGAAACCGGCGAAGCGGTGCTGCAGATGGCCGGGCGCATCAACCAGGTGTCGGCGCAGGCGCAGCAGACCGCCGAAGTGGCGCGGCGCTCGCTGGCAGCGGCCGAGACCGGCC
>JANOKY010000672.1:0-4495 GCA_031419635.1 Burkholderiales bacterium
CGGCAGCCGATGCCATGCAGCAGATCGGCCGTGCGGGCGGGCAGTTGCCAGACCGCCAGCGCGGCGCCCAGGGGCAAGGCGTCCAGGCGCTGGCGGGTGTGCTGGTGCCAAGCCCGAACCAGGTCGATCACTGGGTCGATCGCGACGTCCTTCGCGGCGGCGATACCAGGCGTCGCGGGGCCGCGTCGCGGTGCAGGGCCTGGCGCCGCGACCCGCGCCAGCAGCGACGCCGCGCCCGCCGTGGGCGCCGCCACCAGGTGCATGGCCTGCACGCCGCTGGCACGCACCGTCGCCCGCACGTCGCGGGCCAGGGCGCGGGCGCCGCCGAACAGGCGCAGCGAGGCGCCCGCTTCGAGCAGCACACCGTCGGGCTCGATCACCAGCGCAGGGGTGTAGCGCGCCAGCGCGAGTGCGAGACGTTCGACGAACGCCGTTTCGCGGACGGCGTCGCGCGGCAGCAGTTGCAGGCCCGGCAGCAGCGCAGCGGCGCTGGCCGCGCTCATGCCCGGCTGCACGCCAGCGGCGCTGGCCTGGCGGCAGGCCAGCAGCACGCGGCGCTGCTCGACCACGCAGCGCGCCGGCTCGCTGCTGCGGCCCGGGTCGTGGGGCGCGGCGGGCAGCGCGGCGAGCAGGGCCTCAAGCGGCAATGCGCTCAGGTGCAGCGCGAACCACAGCATCGCCAGGCTCCGACAACATCACCGCAGCCGCAGCAGGGGGCGCGGGTGCGGCCACCACCACGCGTCGCAAGCTTCGGCGCACAGGCACGCCAGCCACCGGCAGCGTGAGCAACAGCGGCGTGGCCATCGCCGGGCCGCGGCGCTTGAAGGCGCTGACGGCCAACTGCCCTTGCGCCGCCGGCTCCAGCGCCAGGCGCAGCGGGGCCGGCGACGACTGGGCGCGCGCGGCGGCCGGGCGCAGCGCAAACAGCGGGCAGGCGCCCTCTGCCTCTTCTTGCGCGGCCAGGTGCAGGCGGCGCAGTGCGGTGGCCAGAGCCGCCGCGGGCACACGCTCTTGCCCCTGCCACCACAGCACCGCCGCGCAGGCGCCCGAGCGCAGCCCCTGCTCGGCCGCCCAAGCGGCATCGGCCAACGAGCCAGGCGTGACGATCACCAGCCGGCCCAGGGCCAAGCCGAGAGTGTGCAGCGCGGGCGCATAGGGCATGAAGGGCGGCGCGATCCACAGCACGCGGCCGGCGGGTTGGCGATCCGCCGCCAGCAGCGGCGCCAGCAGCCGCAGCTCACCGCCGCCCGGCGCGGCGAGCAGCAGCTCGGTCAGGCCCGCGGCCGGCCAGCCGCCGCCGGGCAGTTCGGCGTCGAGCGCGGCAAAGCCGGTGGGGCGCACGGCGCTTGCGGTTGCGGCCTGGGCCAGGCGGTCGGCCAGCCACAGCGCCGGGCGGTCGGCCTGCGCCAGGCCCAAGCCCCCAAGCGCCTGCGCGGCGCGGCGCGGGCGTGAAGGGGTGGGGGTGGCAACAGGAAAGGAGGGGGCAACGCTGGGCATCGCAGGTCGGGCAAGGCGGTGAACAACAACTGTGTATTTATACAGCTATTGTTGCCCGCTGCGCCAGTGCTGGCCAGGGCGTTTTTCGCATCCAGCGCTGTCGGCAGCGCGGGTTCAGCGCGGGCTGTGCGGGTGCGCCTGAGCGCGACCGAGGTCGAAGCCCAGGGCCTGGAGTCGAGCCTTGATCGCCGCGTCATCGGCCGGTGTGAGCGCCGGCTGCCGCGCCAGAACCCACAGGTACTCGCGCGAGGCTTCACTGACAATGACATAGCGGCCATCGGCCGGGCGCTCGACCACCCAGTAGGCGCCCCAGCCGATACCGGTCCAGCGCAGCCAGGCTGGCAGGAAGCTGACTTCCAGGCGCGCCGGCTTCAACTGGCCGCCTTCGATACGTGCGACACCGGCAGGCGGCCGAGCGATACCGAGCACGCTGTCGCTCTTGCCGTCGGCCAGCTTGCAGCGGTTGAGCACCTCGACCGTGCCGTCGCCCCGGTCGCGGTAGGTGGCTGCGGTGTCGGACACGCATTGCTTCTGGAAGCGGTTGGGAATCCACGCCACCTGGTACCAGGTGCCCATGTAGGCCGCGACATCGAGGCTGGGCAGGGGCAGGGGTGGCGCGGGTGCCGGCTGCTGGGCCTGCGCCGTCGCGAAACTGCAGGCCAGGGCCATGGCCAGAACGGCCGTGAGTCGTCGGGTCATCGGGGGCGCATCCAGATCAAACAGCGGTCAGCAGCCAAGCCGGGGACGGTGAGCGGTTCCACGTGGAACACGTCGATGTCGGCGGGCAAGTCAGAGAGTTCGCCGTCGGGGCGGCGGCCCTTCATCGCCATCCACACCCCGCCCGGCGCCAGCAGCGGCCGGGTCAGGCGAACGAAATCGGCCAGCGAGGCGAAGGCACGCGAGGTGATCACATCGAAGGGTGGGCCGGGCAGCGCTTCGACGCGGGCGTGCAGCGCATGCAGGTTGGGCAGCGCCAGCTCACCCGCCACCTGGCGGATGAAGGCGGCCTTCTTGCCGACGGTGTCGACGCAGCTCAGATCCCACGCCGGCTCGGCAACCGCCAGCACCGCGCCGGGCAGGCCGCCGCCGCTGCCGACATCGAGGATGCGCAGCCCGCCCTCGCCGGCCTGCCGGCGCAGCGGCACGATCACGGCCAGGCAGTCCGCCAGGTGCTGAACGCGCATCTGCGCGGCATCGCGCACTGCCGTCAGGTTGTAGGCGGCGTTCCACTTGCGCAGCAGCGCGAGGTAGGCGACGAGGCGGTCGAGCGTCGCCTCGGGCAGGATCAGGCTGACGGCGGCGGCGTCCTGCCGCAGGGCTTCGCGTTCGGTGCTCGGGGCGGCAGCGCGCTCGTGGGGCGAATGCGGCAGGGGCGGCAAGGGCGGCAAAGGAGGGCCGCTCACGCCGCCTCGTCGCTGGCCGAGCGCTCGTTGGCCGCGTGTTCGATGGCCGCGAAGCCCTTGAAGCGGCCCTTTTTCAGGTGCACCAGCAGCAACGAGATCGCAGCCGGGGTGACACCGGCGATGCGTGACGCCTGGCCCAGGGTCTGCGGCCGGTGCCGGCTGAGCTTTTGCCGCACCTCGTGGCTGAGGGCGCTGACCTGGGCATAGTCCAGCTCGGCTGGCAGCGTCAGCCCCTCGAATTGGACTGCGCGCGCGACCTCCTCCACCTGCTTGTCGATGTAGCCGGCATATTTGGTCGCGACTTCGATCTGCTCGACCACCGCACCGGCCAGCGCGGCGCCGAGCTCGGCCGTCAGCGTTTCACGTGAAACAGCCGGGGCGTCCGGACGGGCAATCGCTGCGATCTCGGCGATCGCGTCGAATCTGATGCCCGGACGGCGCAGCAGATCGACCAGGCTGTGTTCATGCTCGAGCGCCTTACCGAGCAGGCGCTCGGCATCGGCGGCGGGCAGGATGCCGGGGTGCACCCAGGTCGATTTCAGCCGCTCTGTTTCACGTGAAACCGCGTCGCGCTTGCGGTTGAAGGCCGCCCAGCGCGCGTCGTCGACCAGGCCGAGCCGGCGGCCGGTTTCGGTGAGCCGGGCATCGGCGTTGTCTTCGCGCAATTGCAGCCGGAACTCGGCGCGGCTGGTGAACATGCGGTACGGCTCGGTCACGCCCTGGGTCACCAGATCGTCGACCAGCACCCCCAGGTAGGCCTGGTCGCGCCGCGGCAGCCAGGCCGCCCCACCCTGGCATTGCAGCGCGGCATTGATGCCGGCGTACAAGCCCTGCGCCGCGGCCTCTTCGTAGCCGGTGGTGCCGTTGATCTGTCCGGCGAAGAACAGGCCCTTGATGGCACGGGTTTCGAAGCTCGTGGTCAGGCCGCGCGGGTCGAAATAGTCGTACTCGATGGCGTAGCCGGGGCGCAGGATGTGGGCGTGTTCCAGGCCGACCATCGACTGCACGGCGGCGATCTGGATGTCGAAGGGCAGCGAGGTGGAGATGCCGTTGGGGTAGACCTCGTGCGTCGTCAGGCCCTCGGGCTCGAGGAAGATCTGGTGGCTGGACTTGTCGGCAAAGCGGTTGACCTTGTCTTCGATGCTCGGGCAGTAGCGTGGCCCCACCCCTTCGATCACGCCGGTGAACATCGGGCTGCGGTCGAAGCCGGCACGGATGATCTCGTGGGTACGCTCGTTGGTGTGGGTGATCCAGCACGGCACCTGGCGCGGGTGCATCGCCGCGTCACCGATGAAGCTGAACACCGGCACCGGATCGAGGTCGCCAGGCTGCTCGACGAGCCGGCTGAAATCGATTGTGCGCCCGTCGATGCGCGGCGGCGTGCCGGTTTTCAGCCGGCCCTGCGGCAGCTTCAACTCCTTCAGCCGCGCCGACAGGCTCGCGGCCGGCGGATCACCCGCACGGCCGGCGCTGTAATGCTGCAGGCCGACGTGGATGCGGCCGTCGAGGAAGGTGCCGGCCGTCAGAACGACTGTCTTTGCACGAAAGCGAACACCAACTTGCGTGATCGCGCCGACGACCCGATCGCCCTCCAG
>JANOKY010000673.1:0-7707 GCA_031419635.1 Burkholderiales bacterium
GAGCGACTGGTTGATCACCGCGGTCGGGCCGCCGCCCTGGGCGACGAGGATCTTGGCTGCCGGCATGTCGATGCGCTCCTGGTTGTGCAATGGTGGCGATTGTGCCAACGCTGGCGGCCTCAACGGGTTCAGCCCAGGCACACGCCGATCTGGCGCGCGCAGGCCAGCAGCGGATGGTCCAGCGGCACGCGACGGTTGCGGCCCGCCACCTCGGCCAGGGCCACGCTGCCGAGCACGTCGCCTTGCAGCGTGACCATGCGGTTGAACTCGCCGCGGCGAACCATCACCGCGGCGTGGGTGCCGAAATGCGTGGCCAGCACGCGGTCGAACGGCGTCGGCGCGCCGCCGCGCTGCACATGGCCGAGCACGGTGGCGCGCACCTCGCTGGCCACCTGCGGCGGCAACTGCGCGCGCAGCACATGGGCCACGCCGCCCAGGCGCAGCCGATCGGGCGAGCCGGCAACGCACTCGGCCACCGTCATCGCGCCGCCGGCCGGTGCCGCGCCTTCGGCGATGCAGATCAGCGTCAACCTCCGGCGCGCCTCGCGCTCGCGGCAGCGCGCGGCCACCGCCGCCACCGTGTAGGGAATCTCGGGCAGCAGGATCACATCGGCGCCGCCGGCCAGGCCGGCTTCGAGCGCGATCCAGCCTGCGTAGCGGCCCATGGTCTCGAGGATCATCACCCGTCCATGGCTCTGGCCGGTGGTCTCCAGCCGGCCGAGTGCGTCGGCAACCGTGGCCACCGCGGTGTCGAAACCGAAGCTGCGCTCGTTGTGCTCCAGATCGTTGTCGATGGTCTTGGGCACCCCCACCACCGGCAGCCCGAGGCGGGCAAAGCGCTCGGCAATCGCCATGCTGCCGTCGCCGCCGATCACCACCAGTGCGTCCAGGCCGAGCTCAGCGGTGTAGGCCAGCGCAGCGGCTGACACATCGGCGCCGCCGGCACCGAAGTAGGCGAACGGATCGGCGCGGTTGTGCGTGCCCAGGATCGTGCCGCCGCGGCTGAGGATGCCGCCCACATCGTCCCAGCGCAGCGGACGCACGCGGCGCTCGATCAGGCCGAGGAAACCATCCTCGATGCCGATCACCTCGGCACCCGCCTGCGCAATCAGCGATTTGGTGACCGCGCGGATGACTGCATTCAGGCCGGGGCAGTCGCCGCCGCCGGTCAAGACGCCGACCTTCATCGAGGCCCCCTTTGTTGCACCGTGGTGTGGCGCCGAGTCTAGGCCAGCGCGATCTGGCCGCGGATCGCGGTCGCGTGCGCGACAAGTGCCGCCGCGCGCGGCCTGCACAATGCCTGCCACCATGGGAACCCTCTACCTTGTGCGCCACGGCCAGGCCTCGTTCGGCGCGGCCGACTACGACCAGTTGAGCGCCCTGGGTCTGCACCAGAGCCAGCGCCTGGGCGCCTGGTTTCGCGAGCGCGGCACGCGCTTCGATGCCGTGCTCACCGGCACCCTGCGCCGCCACGCGCAAACGCTGGCCGGCATCGAAGCCGGGATGCAGGTTCAGCACGGGGCCCTCGCGATGCCCGGGCTGAACGAATACGACAGCCAGGCCGTGGTGCACGCGATCCACCCCGGGCCGATCGCGCGCGCCGAAACGCCCGAACAGGTGCGGCAGCACTTTCGCCTGCTGCGCCAGGGGCTGTTGCAGTGGATCGCGGGCACCACGCAGCCGCAAGGCATGCCGAGCCACGCCGCATTCGTCGCCGGTGTGGTGCGGGCCCTGGACCAGGTGCGCAGCGAGCACGCCGACGGCACGGTGCTGATCGTCTCCAGCGGCGGACCGATCGCCACCGCCATCGGCCACGTCCTCGGCCTGCAAGCCGAGGCCACCGTCGAGCTCAACCTGCACATCCGCAACAGCGCGGTCAGCGAGCTCAAGGTCGGGCCGAAGCGACATAGCCTGATCACCTTCAACACGCTGCCCCATCTCGACGGCGACGCGGCCTCGGTGACCTATGCCTAGGCCCCTATAATTGCGCCCTTCCCGGCGCCGGTGTAGCTCAGTTGGTAGAGCAGCGCATTCGTAATGCGAAGGTCGGGAGTTCGACTCTTCTCACCGGCACCAATGCGATTCGAGGGCCTGGCGTTCGCCAGGCCCTTTTTTCGTTGACGCCAGGTTTGCGCATCGGGCAAAGCGCCGCAAAATGAGGCCGGACTGAACGACGCCTGCGAAAGACCTCATGAAGATCGTCTGCATCGGCGGCGGCCCCGCCGGCCTGAACTACGCGCTGTTGATGAAGAAGCTCAATGCGCAGCACGACATCAGCGTCGTCGAGCGCAACAAGCCGTACGACACCTTCGGCTGGGGCGTGGTGTTCTCCGATGCGACGATGGACAACATGCGCGAGTGGGACCGCGACACGGCCGATTCGATCGAGGCCTCGTTCGCGCATTGGGACGACATCGAGCTGCAGTTCAAGGGCCGCACGATCCGCTCGGGCGGCCACGGCTTTGTCGGTATCGGGCGCAAGAAGCTGCTCAACATCCTGCAGGCGCGATGCGAGGCGCTCGACGTCAAGCTGGTGTTCGAGACCGAGGCCGAATCCGATGCCGATTATCCCGACGCCGACCTGGTGATCGCCAGCGACGGCATCAACTCGCGCATTCGCAGCAAGTACGCCGCGGTGTTCAAGCCCGACATCGTGACGCGGCCGAACCGCTTCATCTGGCTGGGCACGAAAAAGGTCTACAAGCCCTTCACCTTCCTGTTCGAGAAAACGGAGCATGGCTGGTTCCAGGCCCACATCTACCAGTTTGATTCAGCCACCAGCACGTTCATCGTCGAATGTCCGGAATCCGTCTGGCTGGCCCATGGCCTGGACCAAGCCGACCCGGACCAGTCGGTCGCCTTCTGCGAACAACTCTTCGCCGCCAACCTGCAGGGCCAAAGGTTGATGACCAATGCGCGCCACCTGCGCGGATCGGCCTGGATCAACTTTCAGCGCGTCAAGTGTGAGCAGTGGTCGCACTTCAATGGCCGCAGCCATGTGGTGCTGATGGGCGACGCGGTGCACACCGCGCATTTCGCCATCGGCTCAGGCACCAAGCTGGCGCTCGAAGACGCGATCGAGCTGATGCGCCAGTTCAAGGAACAAGGCGACACTGCGGAGCACATCCCGAAAGTGCTGGAGCGCTACCAGGCACTGCGCGCGGTGGACGTCATCCGGCTGCAGAACGCCGCGTGGAACGCGATGGAATGGTTCGAGGTCTGCGGCGAGCGCTACTGCGATCAGCTCGAGCCCGAACAGTTCATGTACTCGATGCTCACGCGCAGCCAGCGCATCAGCCACGAGAACCTGCGCCTGCGCGACAAGGCCTGGCTGGAAGGCTTCGAGCGCTGGTTCGATGGCCGCAGCGGCGTGCATACGCCTGCTGCGGTTCCGCCGATGTTCACCCCTTACACGCTGCGCGGCGTGACGCTGAAGAATCGCGTTGTCGTCTCGCCGATGGCCCAGTACTCGTGCATCGACGGCGTGCCCGGCGACTTCCACCTGGTGCACCTCGGCGCCCGCGCGATGGGCGGCGCCGGCATGGTGGTGGCCGAGATGACCTGCACCAGCCCTGACGCGCGCATCACGCCCGGCTGCCCGGGGCTGTGGAACGAAGTGCAGCGCGACGGCTGGAAACGCATCGTCGACTTCGTGCACCGCGAAACCGACGCCAAGATCGCCATGCAACTCGGCCATGCCGGTGCCAAGGCCTCGACCAACGCACCCTGGCAAGACGCTGGCGCCGACCGGCCGCTGGCCCACGACAACTGGCCGGTGATCGCGCCCTCGCCCGTGCCCTACTTCGCCGCCGGTGGCCAGGTGCCGCGCGAGATGGCACGCGCCGACATGGACCGCGTGCGCGACGACTTCGTGCGCTCGGCCCACTACGCCGCCGAGGCCGGCTTCGACTGGCTTGAGCTGCACTGCGCCCACGGCTACCTGCTGTCGACCTTCATCTCGCCGCTGACCAATCGGCGCAGTGACGGCTACGGCGGCGCACTGGCCAGTCGCCTGCGCTACCCGCTCGAAGTCTTCGCCGCCGTGCGCGCAGTGTGGCCCGAGGCCAAGCCGATCTCGGTGCGCATCTCGGCCCACGACTGGGCCCCCGGCGGCATCACGCCGAGCGACGCGGTCGAGATCGCCAAGGCCTTCAAGGCCGCGGGTGCCGACATGATCGATTGCTCATCGGGCCAGGTCAGCGCCGAGCAGAAGCCGACCTATGGCCGCATGTACCAGACGCCGTTTGCCGACCGCATCCGCAACGAGGCGGGCATCGCCACCCTGGCCGTCGGCGCGATCAGCGAGGCGGATCACGTCAACAGCATCATCTCGGCCGGCCGTGCCGACCTTTGCGCCATCGCAAGGCCGCACCTGGCCAACCCCGCCTGGACGCTGACCGAAGCGGCCAAGATCGGCTACACCGGCGTGGCCTGGCCCAAGCAATACCTGAGTGGCAAGCCGCAGATGGAAACCCTGTTCCAGCGCGAGCGTGCGGCAGCAAGCCCTCGCCCCTCTGGGGAGAGGGTTGGGTGAGGGGCAGCCCCCAGCCCTCGCCCAATGGGAGAGGGGGCAATACACAATGGAGGCTCACCATGCAAGAACGCGTCGACCCCACCCTGGCCGCAGGCAACCGCGTTGCGTTGACGCGCTACGCAGCACAGCATTTCGCCTGGTTAGTCGAGCAAGGCGTCGGCGTCATCACCCTCAACCGCCCGGAGCGCAAAAACCCGCTGACTTTCGCGTCGTATGCCGAGCTGCGCGACCTGTTCCGCCAGTTGCGCTACGCCACCGACGTGCATTGCGTCGTCGTGCAGGGCGCGGGCGGCAACTTCTGCTCGGGCGGCGATGTGCACGAGATCATCGGTCCGCTGATCCAGCTCAAAGCCACCGAGCTGCTGATGTTCACGCGCATGACGGGTGACCTGGTGATCGCGATGCGCCACTGCCCGCAACCGATCATCGCCGCGGTCGATGGCGTGTGCGCAGGGGCCGGAGCGATCGTGGCGATGGCCAGCGACCTTCGCATCGGCACCGCGCGCAGCAAGACCGCCTTCCTGTTCAACCGCGTCGGCCTGGCCGGCTGCGACATGGGCGCCTGCGCCCTGCTGCCGCGCATCGTCGGCCACGGCCGCGCCAGCGAATGGCTCTACACCGGCCGCGCGCTGGGCGGCGACGAGGCCGAGCGCTGGGGCTTCTACAACCGCCTGGTCGCGCCCGAGGCGCTGGCCACCGAGGCGCTCGCCTGGGCTAGAGAGCTGGCCAGCGGCCCGACCTTCGCCAACGGCATCACCAAGACCATGCTGCACCAGGAGTGGGACATGGGCATCGACCAGGCGATCGAGTCCGAGGCCCAGGCGCAGGCCCTGTGCATGCTGACGGAAGACTTTGGTCGCGCCTACCGTGCCTTCGTCGCCAAGGCCAAGCCGGTGTTCGAGGGCAATTGATGAAGCCGCTCGATCAACTGGCCCACCTGCACTGGCCGTTCTTCGACGAGCGGCACCGCGCGTTCGCGGCCGCACTCGATGCCTGGGCCGTGAGTGAAGTGCGCGACGTGCAGGGCACCGATGTCGATGCCCTCTGCCGCCGCCTGGTGCGCCAGTTGGGCGACGCCGGCTGGCTGCGGCCCTGCGTGGCCGGAGTCGAACATGGCGGCGCAGCGGACACGATCGACACGCGCATGCTCTGCCTGGCGCGCGAAACGCTGGCCCGCCATGCCGGCCTGGCCGACTTTGCCTTCGCGATGCAAGGCCTGGGCTCGGGCGCGATCTCGCTGGCCGGCACGCCGCAGCAGAAGGCGCATTGGCTGCCGCGCGTGGCCAGCGGGCAGGCCATCGCCGCGTTCGCGTTGTCCGAGCCTGACGCCGGCTCCGACGTCGCCGCGCTGCAATGCGCCGCGCGCATCGACGGCGACCAGGCGGTGCTCGACGGTGAGAAGACCTGGATCAGCAATGGCGGCATCGCCGACTTCTACGTCGTGTTCGCGCGCACCGGTGAGGCCGCAGGATCGCGCGGGATTTCCAGCTTCATTGTCGAAGCAGGCACACCCGGCTTCGAGATCGCCGAACGAATCGCCGTGATCGCGCCGCACCCGCTCGCGCGCCTGCGTTTCACGAACTGCCGCGTGCCACGGGCCAACCGCATCGGCGCGGCTGGCGAAGGCTTCAAGATCGCGATGCGCACACTCGACGTGTTCCGCACCAGCGTGGCCGCCGCCGCGCTCGGCTTCGCGCGCCGGGCGATGGAAGAAGGCTTGCGCCGCGCCACCACGCGCAAGATGTTCGGCCAGACCCTCGCCGACTTTCAGCTCACGCAAGCCAAGCTGGCGCAAATGGCCACCACCATCGACAGCGCCGCGTTGTTGACCTACCGCGCGGCCTGGGAGCGTGACCAGGGGAAGAACGTCACCGCTCAGGCCGCGATGGCCAAGCTGGCCGCCACCGAAGGCGCGCAGCAGGTCATTGACGCCGCGGTGCAACTCTGCGGCGGCCTGGGTGTCGTCAGCGATCATCCCGTCGAGCGCCTGTACCGCGAGATTCGCTCGCTGCGCATCTACGAAGGCGCCAGCGAAGTGCAGCAACTCATCATTGGCCGCGAACTCTTGAAGGGGGTGACGGCATGACCCGGCAACTGCTCCAACCCATGCACTGGGCCCGACCCAAGGGCTACGCCAACGGCGTGGCCGTGCGTGGCCGGCAAGTGTTCGTCGCCGGCATGATCGGCTGGGACGCGCAGGGAAAATTCCATTCCGACGACCTGGTGGCGCAAGTGCGGCAAGCGCTGCAAAACATCGTCGAGGTGCTGGCCGAAGCGGGGGCCCAGCCCGAGCACATCGTGCGCATGAACTGGTACCTGACCGACAAGCGCGAGTACCTGCGGCGCGGCAAGGAGATCGGCGCGGTGTTCCGCGAGCTGATCGGCAGCTTCCACGCGGCGATGACGGCGGTGCAGGTGGCCGCGCTGATCGAAGACCGGGCCCAGGTCGAGATCGAAGTCACCGCCGTGATTCCGGATTGAACAAAGGGAGATTCACCATGACCACCAAGGCAAGCTTCCACTGGGACGACCCCTTCCTGCTCGAGGCCCAGCTCAGCGCCGACGAGCGCCAGGTGCGCGACGCCGCGCAAGCCTATTGCCAGCAGCGCCTGGCGCCGCGTGTGCTGATGGCCTTTCGCGAAGGCAGCACCGACCCGGCGATCTTTCGCGAGATGGGCGAGCTCGGCCTGCTCGGCCCGACCATCCCCGAGGCCTACGGCGGCGCGGGCCTGAACTACGTCTGCTACGGCCTGGTGGCGCGCGAGGTCGAGCGCATCGACTCAGGCTACCGCTCGATGATGAGCGTGCAGAGCTCGCTGGTGATGGTGCCGATCTTCGAGTTCGGCACCGAGGCGCAGAAACAGAAATACCTGCCCAAGTTGGCCACGGGCGAGGCGATCGGCTGCTTCGGCCTGACCGAGCCGAACCACGGCTCCGACCCCGGCAGCATGGTCACCCGGGCGAAGAAGGTGGCCGGCGGCTATGCGCTCACCGGCGCCAAGATGTGGATCAGCAAATCGCCGATCGCCGATGTCTTCATGGTCTGGGCCAAGGACGATGAAGGCCAGATCCGCGGCTTCATCCTCGACAAGGGCATGAAGGGATTGTCGGCACCGCCCATCCACGGCAAGGTCGGGCTGCGTGCCTCCATCACCGGCGAGATCGTGATGGAC
>JANOKY010000674.1:0-7422 GCA_031419635.1 Burkholderiales bacterium
GAAGGTGCTGCACCCGACCATCTTCGGCGCCATCGGCGAAAAGCAGAGCGATCAGGGCACGACCATCACCACCGACGTGGCGATGCAGTGGAACGACGGCTACAGCGAGAACGTGCTCTGCTTCACCAACAACATCCCGCAACGCGATGGCGGCACCCACCTGACCGGTCTGCGCGCGGCGATGACGCGGGTGATCAACAAGTACATCGACGACAGCGACCTGGCCAAGAAGGCCAAGGTCGAAGTGACCGGTGACGACATGCGCGAAGGCCTGTGCTGCGTGCTCTCCGTCAAAGTGCCCGAGCCCAAGTTCAGCAGCCAGACCAAGGACAAGCTGGTCTCGAGCGAAGTGCGCGGGCCGGTCGAAGACATGGTCAGCAAGGCCCTTACCGACTACCTGCTCGAGAACCCGATCGACGCCAAGATCATCTGCGGCAAGATCGTCGATGCCGCGCGAGCGCGCGAAGCCGCGCGCAAGGCCAGAGAGATGACGCGCCGCAAAGGCGTGCTCGACGGCATGGGCCTGCCCGGCAAGCTGGCCGATTGCCAGGAAAAAGACCCGGCGTTGTGCGAGATCTACATCGTCGAGGGCGACTCCGCCGGTGGTTCGGCCAAGCAGGGCCGCGACCGCAAGTTCCAGGCGATCCTGCCGCTGCGCGGCAAGATCCTCAACGTCGAGCGCGCGCGCTACGAGAAGCTGCTGACGAGCAATGAAATCCTGACCCTGATCACGGCCCTGGGCACCGGCATCGGCAAGGGCATGGGCGGCGACGATTTCAACCCCGACAAGCTGCGCTACCACCGCATCATCATCATGACCGACGCCGACGTGGACGGCGCCCACATCCGCACCCTGCTGCTGACCTTCTTCTACCGCCAGATGCCCGACCTGGTCGAGCGCGGCCACATCTACATCGCCCAGCCACCGCTGTACAAGGTCAAGCATGGCAAGGCCGAGCAGTACCTGAAAGACGGCCACGAGCTCGACGCCTACCTGATGCGCGTGGCCCTGGACGGTGCCGCGGTGCTGCCGGGCGAGGGCAGGCCAGCCATCGCCGGGACCGCACTCGAGGAACTGGCACGCCAATACGTGCTGGCCAACAACGTGATCGTGCGCCTGGCCAACTGGATGGACATAGAAGCCCTGCGCGCGATTTCCGACGGCCTGGTGCTCGACCTCGACAGCCTGGCCAGCGCCGAAGCCAGCGCCAGCGCGCTGAAAGCCGCGCTGCACGATGCCGAAGTCGAGGCCGCCTACGACGCCCGCACCGACCGCCACGTGCTGCGCATCGGCCGGCGCCACCACGGCAACGTCAAGACCAGCGTGATCACGCCCGACTTCGTACATGGCGCCGACTACGAAGCGCTGTCGCGCGCCGGCCTGACCTTCAAGGGGCTGCTCGGCGCCGACGCCATCGTGCGCCGCGGCGAAGGCGAGCGGCAAAAGGAGTTGAAGGTCGACGACTTCCGCGCTGCGATGGCCTGGCTGATGAGCCAGGCCGAAAGTGCGGTGGCGCGCCAGCGCTACAAGGGCCTGGGTGAGATGAATCCGGCGCAGTTGTGGGAAACCACAATGGACCCGACCGTGCGCCGCCTGCTGCGGGTGCAGATCGACGATGCCATCGAAGCCGACCGCGTGTTCACGATGCTGATGGGCGACGAGGTCGAACCGCGGCGCGAGTTCATCGAAAGCAACGCCCTGCGGGCCGCCAATATCGACGCTTGAATCAGCGGGCGGTAGAGGCGCCTGCGCCGAAGAAATGCCGGAACACATCCGGCTCGCGGATCTCGCGCGCGTCCAACCCGCCCAGCTCGGTCTCGCGCAACGGCTCCGAGGGCAGCAGCGGATCGAGGCCCACCGGTGCGGTGTCGACCCACACCGGCCCGAACGTGGGCTCGCTGCGCAGCCGCGTGCGGGCTTCGGCCACCAGCGCGGCGGCCAGCGTGTAAGAGCCGCTGGGCACATGCCGGCGCAGCACCACGCCGGCCAGCGAGGGCAGTTCTTCCCACTCGAAGGGCTCGGCCGGGTTGCGGTTGGCGTCGCAGTCGGCGTCGGTATAAGCGTAGAGGTAGGCAGTCATGGTGGCGGCGGTGTGTGTCTATGTGATGCAAGGCTATCGGCTCGCGGCGCAGGGCATGGAGTCGATAAGCCGGGCCGAGCACGGCCAGTTCTGCGGCCGAAGCGCCCCGCGTGACTTCTGCCGCGCAGGTCACCGCTCGCCGGGCTTGACGCCCGTGCTGCACAGCACGCTACAGCGCGGCGGGCGAGCGCAGCAGGCCGCGGCAGCGGTCGGCGCTTACCCCTATTTGCAGCCGTCTCCCCCGAATGCGGCTAGACCCCGAGCCCCAAGCTGACCGATAGTCACGAGATGTGGATTCGACGACCCTCGCCAGCGCAAGCCCGCATGCCCTCGATGCGCCCGCAACCGCAGGGTCCGCGGCTGCCGGCCGCACCGGCAGCGCCCGAAGGTGTGGGCGCCGCGCCGGTGCCGACCTTCCTGCCCCCAGTGGCGCCGCGTGCGCCGGCTATGCCCGCTTCAGCAGCGCCGCCAGCCAGTGAGGACGATACCCCGGCAGAGAAGGCCGCCCGCGCCGGCGGCTTTCACGAATCGAGCTACGAACTGCAGCACGGCTTGCAGGTCAGCGAATCCGAGTGGCCCGACGATGTGACCGTGCCTGGCCAGCTCGGCGAACGTTGAGTTAAAGGGCGGCGGCCAGGCGCGTGCCCTGGTCGATCGCGCGCTTGGCGTCGAGCTCGCCCGCTTCGAAGGCGCCGCCGATCAGTTGCAGCTTCACGCCCGCCGCCAACAGCGGCGCCTGCAACTCGCGCAGCGGCTCCTGGCCGGCGCATAGCACGATCGTGTCGCAGGCGATCACCGTGCCATCGCGGCGCTGCTCGCCAAAGGTCACGAACAGGCCGAGCGCACCTTCGTGGGCGCCGATGCGCTCGTAGTTGACGCCGGCCAGCATCTCGACGCCTTTCATCTTCAAGGCACTGCGGTGGATCCAGCCGGTGGTCTTGCCCAGCCCGGCGCCGAGCTTGCCGGCTTTTCGCTGTAGCAGCGTGACCTGGCGCGCCGCAGCCGACGGCGCCGCGCGCACGATCCCGCCACGCACGCTGGCCGGATCGGCGACACCCCATTCGCGTTGCCAGGCCGGCAGGTCGAGGGCGGGTGACGGGTGCGCGCCGTCGTGGACCAGGAACTCGGCCACATCAAAGCCGATGCCACCGGCACCGACGATGGCCACGCGTGGGCCGACCGGCTGGCGCTGCAGGATCGCGTCGAGGTAGCCGATCACGCCGGGGCTGTCCTGGCCGGGGATGCGCGGGTTGCGCGGCGCCACGCCGGTGGCCAGCCAGACTTCGTCGAAACGCTGCGCCACCAACTGCTCGGTGCTGGCACGCGTATTCGGGTGCAGTGCCACGCCGGTGACTTCGATGCGCCGGGCAAAGTAGCGCAGCGTCTCGTGGAACTCCTCCTTGCCCGGGATGCGCTTGGCCAGGTTGAACTGGCCGACGATCTCGCTGGCGGACTCATACAGGTGGACTTCGTGGCCGCGTTCGGCCAGCGTAGTGGCGGCAGCCAGCCCGGCCGGGCCAGCACCGACGACGGCCACGCGCTTCTTCTGCGTCGCACGGCGGATCAGTAGCGTGGTCTCATGGCCGGCGCGCGGGTTGACCAGGCAGCTCGCGAGCTGGTTCTTGAAGGTGTGGTCCAGGCAGGCCTGGTTGCAGGCGATGCAGGTGTTGATCTCGTCGCTGCGGCCGACGGCTGCCTTGGCGACGAACTCGGGGTCGGCGAGGAAGGGGCGCGCCAGGCTGACCAGATCGGCGCTGCCGTCGGCGAGCACTTGCTCGCCGACCTCGGGCACGTTGATGCGGTTGCTGGTGACCAGCGGGATCGTGATGCCCTGGGCGCGCAACTCGTCGCGCAGTTTCTTCGTCACCCAAGCGAACGCGGCGCGCGGAACCGAGGTGGCGATCGTCGGCACCCGCGCTTCATGCCAGCCGATGCCGGTGTTGAGGATCGTGGCGCCCGCGGCCGTCACCGCCGTGGCCGGTTGCACCACTTCGGGCCAACTGCTGCCGTCGGGAATCAGGTCGATCAGGCTGATGCGGTAGATCAGGATGAAATCCGGCCCCACCGCTTCGCGCACCCGGCGCACGATCTCGACCGCCAGGCGCATGCGGTTCTCGTAAGCGCCGCCCCAGCGATCACTGCGGTGGTTGGTGTGCGTGACCAGGAACTGGTTGATGAAGTAGCCCTCGCTGCCCATCACCTCGACGCCGTCGTAGCCGGCCTCGCGGGCCAGCACGGCGCAGCGCACGAAGGCACGGATCTGGCGCTCGATGCCGCGCTCGGTCAGTTCGCGCGGCGTGAACGGCGAGATCGGGCTCTGGATGCGCGACGGCGCCACGCACAACGGTGAGTAGCCGTAGCGGCCGGTGTGCAGGATCTGCAGCGCGATCTTGCCGCCCTCGGCATGCACCGCATCGGTGACCTCGCGGTGCCGCCGCGCGGCCGCATGGGTGGCCAACGTGCCAGCGAAGGGTTTGGCCCAGCCTTCGATGTTGGGCGCAAAGCCCCCAGTGACCATCAGCCCGACACCGCCGCGCGCGCGCTCGGCATAGAACGCGGCCATCGCCGCGAAGTGCTTGCGGCCGTCTTCGAGGCCGGTGTGCATCGAGCCCATCAGCACGCGGTTGGCCAGCGTGGTGAAGCCGAGATCGAGCGGGGCGAGCAGGTGCGGGTACAAGGCGGCCAAGGTGGGTTCTCTCAGGGCGTGTGTTGGTAACAGCAGACGCCAGTCTAGGGGTGCGGCCCCCCTGCGATTCCCCCTTAAGGGTGATTGAGCGCTGGGGCCACAGCGCCGAAGATTCGCAGCATGTCATTTCGCACCACCGCCACCATGCTCAACCTGATTCTCACCAGCCTCACTCGCCTGCTGCCGCAAGGCGCGGCGGCCGAACCGGCGCACCCCTGGAGCAACGAAGACAGCAGTTGGCACAGCTCGAGCTTCGAGCTGGCCCGTGGCCTGGAGGTGATCGAACACCGCGGTCTGGCGCCAACGCTGTTTGCCGACACGATGCCCGCCTTCCACCCGCCCAGGGCATGATCGGGGCCGGACCCGGCAACCCGGCGAGGCAAATATGGTCAAGGCAGTCTGGAAGGGCGTGGTCATCGCCGAGAGCGACGACACCGTGATCGTCGAAGGCAACCACTATTTCCCCGAGGCCAGCGTCAAGCGCGAGTACCTCAGCTTCAGCAACCACCGCAGCAGTGACCCGTGGAAGGGCCAGGCGTATTACTACAGCCTGTTCGTCAATGGCGAGATGAACCCCGACGCGGTTTGGTACTACCCCGAGCCGAGCGAAGCGGCTGCGCAGATCAAAGGCCGCGTCGCGTTCTGGAAGGGTGTGACGGTGGCCTAAGCCTCGGGCCAGCGCCGGGCCGCCCCAAGCAGCCCGAGATCCCCGCGGGGGACGACGCCGCAGGTGTCAAGGGGCCGTCAATCTGCCGGCGCGGAAGTCTTCGACGGCCTGGCGGATTTCGGCTTGCGTGTTCATCACGAACGGGCCGTACTGCGCGATCGGCTCCTTGAGCGGCTGGCCGGCAATCAGCAGCAGGCGCGCGCCATCGGCCGCGGCCGTTGCGCGGACCCGGTCACCGCTGTTGGCCAGGATGGCCATTCGCTGTTGCGGCACCGCCTGCGCACCGATCTGCACTGCGCCGCGGTAGACATAAACGAAGGCGTTGTGCGCGGCCGGCAGCGGCTGCTCGAACACCGCGCCGGCTTCGAGGTGGATGTCGAGGTATAGCGCCTGCGTGCCCTCGCGCTGAACCGCGCCGGCCACGCCGTGGCTGGCGCCGACGAGCACGCGCACGGTCACGCCGTCGTCATGCCATTCGGGCAGCTCGGCGCTCTGGATGTCGCGGTACCACGGCGGCTGCATCTTGTCCCTGGCCGGCAGGTTGAGCCAGAGCTGAAAGCCTTCCATCAGGCCCTCGCTTTGCTCGGGCAACTCGCTGTGGATCACGCCGCGGCCGGCGGTCATCCATTGCACGCCGCCGCTTTGCAGCAGGCCCTCGTTGCCGGCCGAATCGCGGTGCCGCATGCGCCCGGCAAGCATGTAGGTCACGGTCTCGAAGCCGCGGTGCGGGTGATCGGGAAAGCCCGCGATGTAGTCGGCGGCCGAGTCGCTGCCGAAGGCGTCGAGCATCAGGAAGGGGTCCAGGCGGCGCTGCAGATCCTGCGTCAGCACGCGAGTGAGCTTGACGCCGGCACCGTCGCTGGTGGGCTGGCCAGTGATCAGGCGTTCGACCGTGCGCGGCTCGGCAATGGCAAAGGGTGTGGTGCAGGTGTCCATGGCGCCACTGTAGGCGCTCGGTGCGCCGCCTGCATTGCAAGGCGCTGCACGATGCCGACAAAGCTTTTCGCTACGCTTGGCCCGTGAGCAACCCGGCCCCGATCCACCTCAACGCGGTTCACCGCCGCCGCCTGCGCGAGATCTGGCGCTCGGCCGGTTGGCCCTGCCAGGACTTGGTGGAGGTGGAGCTGCTGGCGGCCGGTCTGCTCGAGCGCCGTTGCGACGCGGCCGGGCGCGAGACCTTGCGCGTTACCGATGCCGGCGTCGCCGTGCTGGCGGCCACGCTGCAGAAGAACCGCGCCGTGCGCGACGCCCACGAAGCCCTGGTGGCGCGCGTGGCGCGGCAGATGCAGCAGGCCGGGCGCATTGCCTGGTGCGGCCTGTCGCTGCGCGCGCGCGGTCGATGCCGAGCATGCGCAGGGCCAGCGCTGGCAACTGGCGACGCCCGACGTGTTCTCGGCGCGCCACACCAGCGTCGCCGGCTACCTGCAGGCGGCGGTGCACGAGATCAAGGTCAAGCGCGCGGACCTGTTGTCGGACCTGCGCAACGCCGACAAGCGCGCCGCCTACCTCGGCATGGCCGGCGAATGCTGGTACGTGCTGGCCGAAGGCATCGCCGAGCCCTGCGAAGTGTCGGCCGACTACGGCGTGATGCTCGCGCGCGGGCCGTCGTTTGCCGCGCTCGAGGTTGCCCGCCCGGCGCCCGCGCGGGCGATGCCGTTCGAGGCCGGCCTGCCGTTCGCGGTGTGGATGGCGCTGGCCCGCGCAGCGCCGGTGCCCTGGCCCGACGACGAGGCCCAGCGCTGGCTCGGCGAGCCGGGCGATGAGCCCAAAGCATGAGTGCCGCGGCCAGCGCACAATCTTGCCCTGTCTTGCCCTGTCTTGCCCTGTCTTGCCATGGCGCCACCAGCGCCTTCCACCCGGCTGCGGAGCTACACCATGCACCGATTGAAATCCCTCAGCGCTGCGGCCGTCATGGCCTGGGCCACCCTGTGGCCATTGGCCGGCAGCGCCACGCCGAGCCTGCCCTCGACCAATGTGGCCTGGCTCGC
>JANOKY010000675.1:0-12697 GCA_031419635.1 Burkholderiales bacterium
ATGAGCGGCAGCTTGAGCAGGCGGTCGAGCTTGGCCGCCGGCATCTTGTGGTTGATGCCCTGCTGGAACTTGACCCACAGCCGCGGCACCGAGAAAAACGCGGTCGGCTTGGCACGCTGCAAATCGTGCGTGAAGGTCTCCAGCGATTCGGCGAACCAGACCTGCATGCCGGTGGCCAGCAGGCCGTGCTCGACCAGGGTGCGCTCGGCAATGTGCGACAGCGGCAGGTAGCTCAGCATGCGCGTCTCGTGGTTCAGCGGCACGCGCTTCAAGCCGCTCGCCAGGCTCCAGGCGAAGGCGCCGAAGCTGTGCATCACGCCCTTGGGCATGCCGGTGGTGCCCGAGGTGTACATGATGGTGCCCAGCTCGCCCTCCGGGCGCACCGGGTTGCCGGCCAGCGGCGCGGTCTTGGTGACGATGTCGTTCCAGGTCGGGAAGTCATTCTTCGGCGACAGCGGAAAGCTGATGCACGGCAGGCCGGCCGGCACGCCGGCCTTCATGCCGTCCCAGCCGTCGAGCTTGCCGACGAACAAGAGCTTGGCTTCGCTGTGCTCGAGGATCTGGCGGATGGTGCCCGCGGCCAGCGTCGGGTACAGCGGCACCGAGACGAAGCCGGCCATCCAGATGGCCCAGTCGGCCATCAGCCAGTGGGCGCAGTTCTTCGAGATCAGCGCGACCTTGCAGCCCGGCGGCAAACCCAGGCTCTGAAGGTGCGTGGCCATGCGCCGCGTTTCGTCGAGGGCGTGTTTCCAGGTCCAGGTGCGCACCTGGCCGACGCCCTTGGCCGCACCCTCGTAGGGCTGGGTGAAGACCATCCGGTCGGGCGAGGTCTTTTCCCAGTGGTACAGGCTCTGCAGGGCCAGTGATGCGGGGGCAACGTTGCTCATCGGGAACCTCGGTTCAAACACAGACAAGGCGCGCAGCGTACCGGTCCGCGCGCTCTCCGCACAGCGGGCTTTCCCAGACCTGGATTGGGTGGCGGAGTCTAGGAGCCCGTCAGACCTTGCCTCGGGCGGGCACTGACCGGCATCCCGTTGAGCCGAACACCGGCACCTACGCCGCGGCGTCGCTGATGCTGTGGTCGTGGCTGGTGTCGGGCAGGGCCAGCGTGACCGCGCGCGACGGGCCGAAGCGGAACACGAAGTGCGCGCCGTGCCCCGGCTCACCGTAGGCGGCGACGCTGCCGCCATGGCGCTCGACGATGCGGCGCACGATCGACAGGCCCAGCCCGCTGCCCTGGAACTGCTCGCTGCGGTGCAGGCGCACGAAGGGCTGGAACAGGGTGGCGGCGCGGTCGGCATCGAAGCCGGCACCGTTGTCCTTGATGACGAAGCCGCCCTCGCCGCCGCTGTCGTCTTCGTGGCTGAATGCGATCCGCGGCGCGGCCACATCGCGGGTGAACTTGGCGGCGTTGCCGAGCAGGTTCATCAGCACCACGCGGGCCAGCGCGGCGCTGCAATGCGCGGCCAGCCCGGGCTCGATGACCCACTGGATTTGCGCCTGGCGCTCGATCCACGGCAGGTCTTCGACCACCGCCTGGGCCAGCGCCGATAGGTCCACCGCTTCGAGCAGCAAGGCGGTCGACGCCGAACGCGCCAGCTCGAGCAGCGCAGTGACGGTGTGCGACATCTCGCGCGCTGCCTGGCCTTGCAGGCGCAGCCATTCGCGCTCTTCCACGGTCAGGCGTTCCCAGGCGCGGGACTTCAACAGATCGGCCAGGCCTGCGACCTGGCCGATCGGCGTGCGCAGCTCGTGCGCCAACTGGCGCGAGAAGGCTTCGAGATCGCGGTTGCTTTGCTCGAGTTCGGCGGTGCGCTCGGCCACCAGCCGCTCCAGGGCCTGGTTGCGGTTGAGCAGCACGCGCTCGGCGCGTTTGCGCAAGGTGATGTCGCGGCCGACGCCGTGGTAGCCGATGAAATCGCCGCGGACATCGAAGCGCGGCTGGCCGCCGATCGAGATCCAGCGCAGGCTGCGCCCGGGCTGGCGCACCGCGTACTCGAATCCTCGGAACGGCCGCCGGGCGTCGAGATCGGCACGGTGGGCGGCCCATTCGGCATCGCTGGCGCCCTCGCCATGGCGCTCCCAGCGGGTCTGGCCGACGGCTTCGAGCGCGCGCTCGCCCTGGGCTTCGATGGCCGCCGGGCCGTACTGCTCGAAGCGGTGTTGGGCGTCGGTCTGCCAATACCAGTCGACCGCCAGCTCAGCCATCAGCGCATGGCGGCGCTCGCTCTCGGCCAGCTTGAGGTAGCCCAGGCGCTGTTCGGTGATGTCGCGGCCGACGCCTTCGTAGCCGGCAAAGCGCCCTTGCTCGTCGCGGTGCGCACGGCCGTTGAGTGCGACCCACACCGACATGCGGCCGGGGCGGCGGACTTCGAGCATCAGCTCGCGCAGCGGCTTGTGCTCGGCCAGACGCTGGTTGACCGCGTCCCAGCCCTCCTCGGGTGGCTCGAACAGCGGCACTGCGTCCAGGCGGTGGCCGACCAGATCGCTCGGCTGCACGCCGAGCTTGACCAGCGAGGCCAAATCGCGCGAGACCCAGGAAAAGCGCAACGCGGCGTCGGTTTCCCAATGCCAGTCGGCCGACAGGCGCATGCGCGCCTGCCAGCGCCGCTCGCGGTCGCCCAGCGCGCGTTCGACCTCGCGAGCGACACTGCCAAAGCGCGACACCGCCGGCCACGAGCCCGTCGAGGCCGCCGCCGAATGGCCGCTGTCGGCGGGCAGGCTGTGGTCAACCCGCACCGCGCGCAGGGCGCCGCTGACATCGCCTTCGCGCAAGCGCTGCGCAAACTCGTGCAGCGCGGTGGCGGTGGCGCGCGACTCGCGCAGCGCCCGCCGCAGCAGCAGCGCAGCGGCCGTGCCCAGGGCCAGCGCGGCGGCGGCGGCCAGCCAGCCGACGAGCGTCGGTGCCGCTGGCCACCACAGCGGCGCGGCTGCCAGCAGCACCAGCACGGCCAGCGCCAGCGCCAGCGCCCACGCCGCAGCCCAGCGCCGCTCGGGCGCCGCTCGGGCGCGCTCGCGCAGGGCGCGCGTGCCCCTGAGAGTGCGTTGCCTCGGTGACGCGTCGTTGTCAGGCATCGCGCCCAGTCTATCGAGGCCAACCGCGGCGCGTACCTGTCAAGGTTGACGGGGAAGCGCGTTCAGTTCGCCCGGCTGTGCTGCTCGCGCAACCAATGCGCCGCCCGCTCGGCGATCATCAGCGTCGGCGCGTTGGTGTTGCCGCTGGTGATGTGCGGCATGGCACTGGCGTCGGCCACCGTCAGGCCGGCCACGCCGCGCACGGCCAGGCGCGCATCGAGCACCGCCAGCGGGTCACTGTGGCGGCCCATCTTGCAGGTGCCCACCGGGTGGAAGATCGTTGTACCGATGTCGCCGGCCAGCTTGGCCAAGGCCTCGTCGGACTCGAACTGCGGGCCCGGCTTGAGCTCCTGCGGCGCAAACCGCGCCAATGCCGGTTGGGCCACGATGCGCCGCGTCAGGCGCAGCGACTGCGCGGCGACGCGGCGGTCGCCGTCGGTGGCCAGGTAGTGCGGCGCGATCAGCGGCGCGTCTTGTGGCCGCGGCGAGCGGATGCGCACGCTGCCGCGGCTCTCGGGGTTGAGGTTGCACACGCTGGCGGTGAAGGCCGGGTAGCGGTGCAACGGTTGGCCGAAGGCGTCGAGCGACAGCGGCTGGACGTGGTATTCGAGGTCGGGCCAGCGGCGCTCGGGCGACGAGCGCGTGAAGGCGCCGAGCTGCGACGGCGCCATGCTCATCGGCCCGCTTTGCGTGAGCAGGTACTGCAGGCCGATACGGGCCTTGCCCAGCCACGAGTTCGCCATCGTGTTCAGCGTGGTCGCGCCGCTGACGCCGAAGACGGCGCGGATTTGCAAATGGTCCTGCAAGTTCTCGCCGACGCCCGGCAGCTCGTGAACAACGGCGATGCCGTGCTGCGCCAGCAACGGCGCCGGCCCGATGCCCGAGAGTTGCAGCAACTGCGGCGAGCCGATCGCGCCGGCCGCGAGCACCACTCCGCGCGCAGCGCGCAGGGTTTGCACGCCGCCGTCGGCGCTGCGGTATTCGACGCCGCCAGCGGCGAGCGTGCCGTCACCGCGGCGCTCCACAAGCAGGCGCTGCACCAGGGCTCCCGTGCGCACCTGCAGATTGCGCCGGCCCCGCGCCGGCCGCAGGAAAGCCTGGCTGGCGTTCCAGCGCAGGCCGCGCTTCTGGTTAACCTCGAAGTAGCCCACGCCCTCGTTGTCGCCGCGGTTGAAGTCGTGGCAGGCGGGGATGCCGGCCTGCTGCGCGGCCAGCGCGAAGGCATCGAGCAAGGCCCACGACAAGCGCTGGCGCTCGACACGCCATTCGCCGCCGCCGCCATGGTGCTCGTCGGCGCCGCGCCAATGCGCTTCATGCTGCTTGAAGAAAGGCAGGCAGGCGTCCCAACGCCAGGCCGGGTCGCCGAGCGCATCGGCCCAGCCGTCGTAGTCGCGGGCCTGGCCGCGCATGTAGATCATGCCGTTGATGCTCGACGATCCCCCCAGCACCTTGCCGCGCGGGTAGCGCAGCACGCGCCCGTTCAGGCCGGCGTCGGGCTCGGTCTGGTACAGCCAATCGGTGCGCGGGTTGCCGATGCAGTACAGGTAGCCGACGGGGATGTGGATCCAGGCGTAGTCGTCGCTGCCCCCGGCTTCGAGCAGCAGCACGCGCACCTGCGGGTCAGCACTGAGGCGGTTGGCCAGCAAACAGCCCGCCGTGCCGGCACCGACGACGATGTAGTCCCAGCCCGGAGCCTCGCTCATCGTTCCAGACTCAGCGTGAGATGTGCGAGGCCAGCACCGGGAACAGCTTGACCAGGCCGTCGGCGAGCAGCTCGACCGCCATCGCCGCCAGGATCAGGCCCATCAGCCGGGTCATGATGTTGATGCCGGTGCGGCCCAGGGCCTTGGCGATGCGCCCCGAGGCCGAGAAGGTGGCGTAGGTCACCAGGCCGATGACCACGCCGTAGCCGACCAGCACCGCGTGCTCCCACAGGTGGCGGGTTTTCTCGGCGTAGATGACGATGGTGGAAATCGTCGCCGGGCCGGTCAGCAGCGGAATCGCCAAGGGCACGACGGCGATGCTGGCGCCGGCATCGGCCTTCTGGTTGCCATCGTCGAGGTCGGTCGGCTTGGCCTCGGCCGGCTGGGCGTTGAGCATCTGCAGCGAGCTGATCAACAGCAGGGTACCGCCACCGACCTGGAACGAAGCAATGCTGATGCCGAAGAACTCGATGATCTTCAACCCGGCCACGGCGCTGACGGCGATGACCACGAAGGTGCTGAAGCTGGCCACCGAGATCGTGCGCTGGCGCTGTTCGCGGCTGAAGTTCTGCGTGAAGGCGATGAAGAAAGGGATCACGCCGATCGGGTTGACGATCGCCAACAACGCGATCAGCGGCTTGAGCAGATCCATCGAGCGATGCTAGCCCACCGCGGCGACCAGGCCGCGCAGGTAGCGCAGCCCGGCGGCTGTGCGCGGCCCGTACCAGCTCAGCAGCTCGCCGTCGACCACGCGAACGCGGGCGTTCGGGCACAGCGCCTGGGCTTGCGCCAGGTGCTCGTTGGTGAAGGCGTAGGGCTCACTCGACAGCAGCACTTCACGCACCTCGGACAGCCACGGCTCGCGGCCCGTGAGCGCCGGGTAGCGCGCCGCACCCTGCTCGCCGCCCTCGACGGCCGGCAGCGTGCGCCAGTTGACGCGCGCCAGCAGCCGCGCGATGTAGGTGTCGCGGGCCACCGTCATCCACGGTTCGCGCCAGATCAGGTACAGCACCGGCAACTCGGCGCGCCCCGCGGCCGTGGTCGCGCGCAACTCGGCCTGCAGCTCGGCGTCGAGGGCCGCGCCGCGTACGGCCACGCCGGGCACTGCGGCGAACGATGCCACCATCTGGGTGATCAGCGCCCCCACGTCGTCGGGCCCGCAGGGGTGGGTGACCAGCACCTCGGGCACGAAAGCGCGCAAGGCATCGACAGTCTCGCGCCGGTTCTCGTCGATGTTGACGATCACATGCGTCGGCGCCAGCCGCTGCAATTTGGCCAGATTGACGTCCTTGGTGCCGCCAACCTTGGCCACCGAGCCCAGCAACGCTGCGGGGTGGATGCAGAAGCCGGTGCGGGCGACGAGAAGCGGCGCCAGGCCGAGCGCCGCCAACAGCTCGGTGACGCTGGGCACCAGGCTGGCGATGCGTGGGGCCGGCTTGTTCATGGCAGCAGCAATCCTAGCGGCGGCCCCGGGTCAACCCGGATGGCGGCGCCGCGACACGGGACCAGAAAACAACATTTTTTTCAGCGGGCATGCGGGTTTGTGGCCAGTTCTTTGATAATCCGCCCTCTGTGTATGGATGCGGCGCCTTCGCTTGAATGGGTCACGACGGGTTGAAGCTCCACATGGGCTATTGCGATTGAAAGGGGCTCCCCGATGGGAAACAAGCTTTATGTGGGCAACCTCGCCTACAGCGTGCGTGACGAGTCGCTGCAAGCGGCATTTGGACAATTTGGTACCGTGACATCGGCCAAAGTCATGATGGATCGGGAAACCGGCCGCTCGAAGGGCTTCGGCTTTGTCGAGATGGGATCGGATGCCGAGGCGCAAGCCGCCATCAATGGCATGAACGGCCAGGCCCTCGACGGCCGTCCGCTGGTCGTCAACGAGGCCCGCCCGCGCGAAGAGCGCCCGGGCGGCTTCGGCGGCGGCGGTGGTAGCCGCAGCGGCGGCGGCGGTGGTGGCTACGGCGGCGGCGGTGGTGCCGGCGGTGGCGGCTACGGCGGTGGCGGCGGTGGCCGCAGCGGCGGTGGCGGCGGCTACGGCGGCGGCGGCGGCAGCGGTGGTCGCAGCGGCGGTGGCGGCAGTGGTGGTTATGGCGGCGGCGGCGGTGGCCGCGGCGGCTACTGAAGCACCCGCTTCACTACCCACATCAAGGGCGCCGGTGGCAACACCGGCGCCCTTTGTCTTTGCGCGCTAGAAACGCTCGGGACGCAGCACCGTGACCTGGCTGAAGCTCATCGCCACCGCGTAGTGGCGCGCGTAGGTGGCCAGCACATGGGCGGCAATCGCGTCGGCCACTGCGGCGTCGCAGATCAGCTTGAGCTCGATCGTGCGGTCGGCTTCCCAGGCGCCTTCACGCACGCCGTCCAGACCGGCGCTGTGGACCTCGGTCACGGTCCAGCGTTGCGCGCCGCGCTCGCGGGCGTCGCTCACCAGGGCTTTCTCCAGTGCCGCTTCGGCAATGATGACGAGCAGCGTTTTCGGGTGCTTGTGCAGGCTCATGGTGCGGTGAGGTGTTGCGCCAGCGCGATGTACAGCGGGATGCCGACGACCAGGTTGAAGGGGAAGGTGATGCCCAGCGCGGCGGTGATCGACAGCGCTGCGTTGGCCTCGGGCACCGCAATGCGCATGGCCGTCGGCGCGGCGATGTAGCTGGCGCTGGCCGCCAGCGTGGCCAGAATGGCGACGCCGCCGGTCGACAGGCCGAGCGCCAGGCCGGTGAAGGCGCCAGCCAGCGCTAATACTGGCGGCACCGCCAACCCGACCACCAGCACCGCCGCGCCAAAGCGACGCCACTCGGCCAGCCGCGCGCCCGCGACCAGGCCCAGCTCGAGCAGGAAAAGCACCAGCACGCCCTTGAACGGGTCGATGAAGACAGCCCGGATCGGTGCCGTGCCGTCGACCCCGGCGATGGCCCCGATGAGCAGGCCACCGGCGAGCAGCATCACGCTCTTTCCGCACAGCACGTCGTGAACCAGCGAGCCCCAGCGCAAGGCCAGCGCAGTCCCTGCACCTGCCGAGCGCGCGGCCCAGCGCGCGAGCAGGATGCCGGCCACCAGGCCCGGCGCTTCCATCACCGCCACCCACAGCGCGGCATGGCTCTCGAAGGCTATGCCTTCGCGCGCCAGCGCCGCCGTGACCACCGCGAAGGTGACCACGCTGACCGAACCGTAATGCGCGGCCAGCGATGCGGCGTCGGCCGCGGCCAGCTTCAAGGCCCGCAGCAACGGCCACAGCGCAAACGGGATCGCGAAACCCAGCGTCACGCAAGCCAGCACCTGCGGCGCCAGCGCCGCCAGCGGCTGCTTGGACAGCTCGATGCCGCCCTTCAGGCCGATCGCCAGCAGCAGGTAGATCGACAGCGTTTCGTACAGCGCCTCGGGCAGGCGCAGATCGCTCTTCAGCAGCCGCGCGATGACGCCGAGGACAAAGAAGTACACCACCACATCGAGCATGGGCGCGATGATGCCAGAGTGCCGATCTCCGAGCGCGCAGTCGAGCTTGACGACGCGCGGGCGCGCCGGGGCTACTCGTCGCTGCGCCTCTTCTTGCGCCCGCGGCCGGCCAGCAAGCGGTCGAACAGCGGGTTGGGCAGCAGGCGCAGCAGCTTGGCGACCAGGCCCATCTGCCAGGGGATGACACGGTAGCTGTTGCCTTGCTCAATGGCCCGGAAGGCGCGCTCGGCAAAGGCCGCCGCCGGCATCAGGAAGGGCATCGCGTAGCGGTTGCCAGCCGTCAGTGGCGTGGCGATGTAACCGGGCACCAGGGTGACCACGCGCACACCGGCATCGCGGCACTCGCCGCGCAGGCTTTCACAGTACGCCACCACCGCGGCCTTGCTGGCGCAGTAGGCTCCGTGGCCGGGCAGGCCGCGGATGGCGGCCACGCTAGCCACGCCCACCAGGGTGCCGCGGTGGCGCGCGCGCATCGCGGCGATGAACGGATGGAAGGTGGCGGCCAGGCCGGTGTTGTTGACGGCGAAGGTCTCGGCCATCACGTCAAGGTCGCCGCGATCTGCGGTGTCGATGCCGACGCTGATGCCGGCGTTGGCGATCACCACATCGGGCAGGCCCTGCTCGGCGATGCAGCGCTGGCCGGCGGCGACGATGCTGTCAATGTCCTGCACATCGGCGGCGTAGACCGCGTAGCGTTCGGCGCTGAGGTTCTGTGTGCGGGCCCAGGATTCGATCTCGCCGGTGCGCCGCGCCACCAGGGCCAGGCGCCAGCCGGCCTGGGCATAGCGGGCCGCGAGGGCCTGACCGAGGCCGCTCGATGCGCCGGTGATGAAAACCAACGAAGCCGTCACCGCCGCGGCACCTCGAAGCGCGCGCGCACCGGCGCGCCGAGCTTGGCGCTGCGCGTCAGGTTGTCGTAGTCGATGGCGCCGACGCGCAGATCGCTGCTGCCTTGGCGCAGGCGCACCGGCAGGTGCGAGCGCACGCGCTCGGTGTTGAGGAAGGCGTGCAGGAATTCGCTCTCGAACTCGACCCGCTGGCCGTCGGACGCCGCCTCACGCACCACGTGCGCGGCGCCGAGCAACTGCACTTCGCTGGCGTCGGCGTTGGCCAGCGCGCGCCGCGCGGTGGCCCGAGTCACGCTGCCGTCGGCCGACAGCGCGCGGATCGTCACGCCGTCGATTTCGAGCGTGTCGGTGTCGGCGTAGTGGCGCATTTGTGTGCCCTGCACCTGCACCCGCATCCGGCCGTCGGCGCCGAAGCGTTGCAGGGTGAAGTCTTGCATCGTGTAGTCGGGTGCGTGCAACAGCGGCGCGTCGGCGCGCGGCAGGTCAGGCCGTGGCGAGTTCTGCACCAGCCACCAGGTGCCCAGGGCCAGCAGCGCCATCAGCAGCAACGGCAGGTACGCCGACAGCCACTGGCCGAGGTGCCAATGCCAGGGCTGGCGCGGCCGCGGCGGCGTGGTCCGCGGCGGCGGCGGATCCAGTGGTTGCAGCAGGGAGTCGATGTCCACTCAGGCGGCATCCAGCGTGGTCAGGTGGCCTTGCAGCAGCGCCGCGTAGCGGCCGGCGGCCGTCAGCAGCAGGTCACAGCATTCGCGCGCGGCGCCGTCACCGCCGCGTGCCGCGGTGACGTGATGCGCGATCGCGCGCACCTCGGCGTGGGCGTTGGCCGGGGCGCAGGCGAAGGCGGCGCGGACCAGCAGCGGCAGGTCGGGCCAATCGTCACCCATCACTGCGAGGTCTTGCCAATCGAGGTTCAGGCTTTGCAGCAGCGCGGTGGCGGCGGCGAGCTTGTCCTGCGCACCATAGACCGCGTGCGGCAGGCCGAGATCGGCGATGCGGCGGCGCACGGCCGGCGAATCGCGGCCGGTGATCACCAGCGGCACGATACCGCCTTGCGCCAGCAGCTTCAGGCCATGGCCGTCGAGCGCCGAGAAGGCCTTGAACGATTCGCCGTGCTCGCCGATGAACAGGCGGCCGTCGGTGAGCACGCCATCGACGTCGAAGATCGCGGCCTTGACGCCCAAGCCGCGGCCTTGGGCCTTGAGAAGCAACTCGGGCGGGAACGTCAATGCCGCCATCAAATGACTTTCGCGCGCAGCAGATCGTTCGAGGTCAAGGCGCCGACCAGCAGACCGGCCTCATCGACAACCAGCACGCTGGTGATCTTGGCCACTTCCATCAAATCGGCCGCTTCGACCGCCAGGCGGTCGGCACGCACGCTGCGCGGCCGCGCGTGCATGACCTCGCCAGCGGTCAGGCCGAGCACATCGGTGCCGCGCTCGATCAGGCGGCGCAGATCGCCGTCGGTGAAGATGCCCAGCGGCTGTCCGGCGGCGTCGACGACCGCGGTGCAGCCGATGCCCTTGGCGCTCATCTCGCGCATGGTGTCGAGCAAGCCGGTGGCCGGCGCCACGCGCGGCACCGCGTCGCCGCTGCGCATCAGCTCGCGCACATGCAGCAGCAGCTTGCGGCCGAGCGCGCCACCGGGGTGCGAGCGGGCGAAGTCTTCCTCGCGAAAGCCGCGGGCGTCGAGCAGGGCCACCGCCAGCGCATCGCCCAGGGCCATCTGCGTGGTGGTGCTGGCGGTGGGCGCGAGGTTGAGCGGGCAGGCTTCCTGCTCGACGCTGCCATCGATCACCATGTCGGCATGCTGGCCGAGCGTCGAGCCCGGCTGGCCGGTCAAGGCGATCACCGGCACTTTCAGGCGCTTCAACACCGGCAGGATGAGGTTGAACTCGTCGCTCTCACCGGAGTTGGAAATCGCCAGAACGAGATCCTGTGCGGTGACCATGCCGAGGTCGCCGTGGCTGGCTTCGGCCGGATGCACGAACATGGCCGGCGTGCCGGTCGAGGCCAGGGTGGCGGCGATCTTGCGCCCGACATGGCCGCTCTTGCCCATGCCCATCACGACGACGCGGCCGCGGCAAGCCAGCACCGCGGCCACGGCGCGCGCGAAGCCATCACCCGCAGCACCCAGCCGTGCCTTGGCACCGATCAATGCGGCGGCTTCGATGTCCAGTGTTTGCGCCGCCAGTTGCAGCGCACGTTGCGCGCCGGGCGGGGGCGAAAGGAGGGGGCTGGCTGTCACGGCTTCGTGGTTTACTTGGCGGGCGATTCTAGGCCGCGGGTACCACGCCTGCGGCTGGCGACTACCCGCTGCGGATGGCCTCGACCCTCGAACTCGTTCTGCTCTACCTGGTGGCCGCGGTGCTCGGCGTGGTGGTCTGCCGCTCGCTCAAATTGCCGCCGATCCTGGGCTACCTGGCGGTGGGGGTGCTGATCGGGCCCAACGCGCTGGCGCTGGCCAAGGATTCGGCCGCGGTGAAGTACCTGGCCGAGTTCGGCGTGGTCTTCCTGATGTTCGTGATCGGGCTCGAGTTCAACCTGCACAAGCTGCGCGCGATGTGGCAGCTGGTGTTCGGCCTCGGCCTGTCGCAGGTGGTGTTGACGATCGCGGGCGCGCTGGCCGGCAACCTGCTGCTAGCCTGGCTGTTCTCGTTCGGCGCAAGGCCGTGGGAGCTGGGTTGGGGCGGCGCCCTGGTGCTCGGCAGTGCGATGGCGATGTCATCCACCGCCATCGTCGTCAAGCTGATGGCTGACCGCCTCGAGCTCGAGTCCGAGCACGGCAAGCGGGTGATCGGCGTGCTGCTGTTCCAGGACCTGGCCGTGGTGCCGCTGCTGGTGCTGATCCCGGCGCTCGGCTCCTCGGGCAGCGACATGGCGGCCACGCTGGCCTGGGCAGTGCTGAAGGCCACGGCACTGATCGCCCTGCTGCTCACGGGCGGCCGCCAGGCGATGCGCTGGTGGCTGACCCTGGTGGCGCGGCGCAAGAGCGAAGAGTTGTTCGTGCTCAACCTGCTGCTGGTCACGCTGGGCCTGGCCTGGCTCACGGAGCACGCCGGGTTGTCGCTGGCCCTCGGCGCCTTTGTCGCCGGCATGCTGATCGCCGAAACCGAATACAAACACCAGGTCGAGACCGACATCCGGCCGTTCCACGACATGCTGCTTGGCCTGTTCTTCATCACCATCGGCATGAAGCTCGACTGGCGGCCGCTGCTCGACCAATGGCCGCTGGTGCTGCTGCTGACGACTGCGCCGGTACTGGCCAAGGCGGCGCTGGTGGCGCTGCTGGCGCGCGCCTTCGGCTCTGCGCCCGGCACCGCGCTGCGCACCGGCCTGTACCTGGCGCAGGCGGGCGAGTTCGGCTTTGTCTTGCTCACGCTTGGTACCGACGGTGGCCTGGTGGCGCCGCAATGGGTCAGCCCGGTGCTGGCCAGCATGGTGCTGTCGATGCTGGCCACGCCCTTCATCGTGATGTACAGCAACCGCATCGTGGCGCGCGTCTCGGCGACCGACTGGATGCTGCAATCGGTGGCGCTGACGACGATCGCCAGGAAGTCGATCGCCAGCGAGGCCCACGTCATCATCTGCGGCTACGGCCGCAGCGGGCAGAAC
>JANOKY010000676.1:0-3519 GCA_031419635.1 Burkholderiales bacterium
TACGACCGCGCGTTCACCGCCGCGCTCATTGCGTCGGCCTCAACGATGGCGAACTTGATCCCGCCAAGCATCATGGCCATCGTTTATGGCGCAACCGGCAACGTCTCCATTGGAGGGCTGTTTTTAGCGGGCGTAGTGCCAGGTGTATTGATCGGCCTCGGCCTCATGGTGTACAGCTATTTTTGGGGACCAGTCGGCATCAAAAAGCAGCGTGCCTCGTTTGCCGAGATCGCCAGCGCGACTCGCGCGTCATCCCTGCCACTGGTGATTCCGGTGATCATCATGGGCGGCATCCTGAGCGGCTGGTTCACGCCGACCGAGGCCGGCATGATCGCCGCGGTCTATATCCTGCTGGTGCTGATTCCGATCATGCGTCCGCGGCATGTGTTCGAGCTGCCGCGTGATTTCATGTACGCCGGCCTGCTCTATTCGCTGCCGCTGGGCGCGGTGGCCGCGGCCTCGGCCTTCGGCTGGATGGTGGCCTACCTGCGCGGCCCCGACATCGTCTCCACCTACATCACCGGCATCGCCGGCACCGACGGCGCGATGATCATGTTCCTGCTGGTGGTGCTGTTCGTCATCGTCGGCGACTTCATCGACGCAGTGCCGGCGATCATCATCTTCATGCCGATCATCAATAAACTCACCGAGGTCGGCAACATCAAGCCGCTGCACATGGGCGTGGTGATCATCACCACGCTGGTGTTCGGCTTGATCACGCCGCCGTACGGCCTGTCATTGCTCGTGGCGTCGAAGTATGTCGGCGTCGGGTTCGGCAAGGCGGTCGTGCGCTCGCTGCCTTTGTACGCGGTGTTCTTCGCCACCATCGCCTTCGTGGTGCTGTTCCCCGACATCGTGCTCTGGCTGCCCAAGTGGCTGCTGCCCGAATCGGTGGGCTGCTTCAAGGCGCCGGGCGGCTCGGGCTACATCTGCCCGCCATGACGGCCTTCACCGCGCAGCCACTGACGCCAAAGCTCGGCGCGCGCATCAGCGGCCTGCGGCTGGCCAATGGCGTATCAGCCGAGGACTTCCGCGCGCTGTACGCCGCCTTCCTGCGCTACCAGGTGCTGGTGTTCGACGCCCAGGATGTGCCGCCTGCCGCGCAAGTCGCCTTCGGCCGCCTCTTCGGCACGCTGCAGGTGCATGTGATGTCGATGTACCACGCCGACGGCCACCCGGAGCTGTACCGACTGACGAACCTCGGCGCCGACGGCAAACCGACTGGCAAGCACCCCGACAAGGGCACGCTGGCCTGGCACACCGACGGCTCCTGGCAAAAGATCACCGGCCAGGCCACGATCATCTACGGCGAAGTGATTCCCGCGCGCGGCGGCGAAACGCATTTCTGCGACATGCACGGCGCCTACGAACGCCTCAGCGCCGAATGGAAGGCGCGCATCGCCGGCCTGCGCGCGGTGCACAACCTCGACTTTTCACGCACGCGGCGACACGGTACCGACCTGATGACGGAGGCCCAAAAGCGCGAGGCGCCGCCGGTCGATCAGCCCGTCGTTCGCGTGCACCCTGAAACCGGCCGCCTGTGCCTGTACCTCGGCGACCACGCCGAATCCATCGTCGGCATGGACTACGACGCCGGCCGCACCCTGATCGAGCAGTTGAACGCGCTGGCGATCCAGCCCGATCTTTGCTACGAACACCGCTGGACGCGCGGCGAGTTGATCGCGTGGGACAACCGCTGCCTGCTGCACCGCGCCACAGCCTACGACGAAGCCCACGAGCCGCGCGTGGTGCGGCGCTGCACGGTGCTCGGCGAGGCGCCGGTGGGGCTCGCCGCCTGAATCAGGTCACCGGCGCCGGGTTGAACAGCACCAGCGCGTTGTGCAGCTTCCAGTGCTCGGCCCAGGTCTTCTTGCCGCTGGCGACATCGAGCATCAGGTGGAACAGTTGCCAGCCGACGTCTTCGATCGTCGCGGTGCCCTCGGCGATGCTGCCGGCGTTGAGGTCCATCAGGTCGTGCCAGCGCCGTGCCAGCTCGCTGCGCGTGGCCACCTTGATGACCGGGCAGGCCGCCAGGCCGTAGGGCGTGCCGCGGCCAGTGGTGAAGACATGCAGGTTCATGCCGGCGGCCAATTGCAGCGTGCCGCAGATGAAATCGCTGGCAGGGGTCGCGGCGTAGACCAGGCCGCGTTGGCCGCCCAGCTTCTCGCCTGGCGCCAGCACGCCGGTGATCGGCGCGCTGCCGCTCTTGACGATCGAGCCCATCGCCTTCTCGACGATGTTGCTCAAGCCCCCGGCCTTGTTGCCCGGCGTGGTGTTGGCGCTGCGATCGACGCTGCCGCGCTGCAGGTAGGCGTCGTACCAGGCCATCTCGCGGATCATCGCGTCGGCCACTTCTGCGGTCGATGCGCGCGCGGTCATCTGGTCGATGGCGTCGCGCACTTCGGTGGTTTCGCTGAACATCACGCTGGCGCCGGCGCGCACCAGCAGGTCGGTGCAGAAACCCACCGCCGGGTTGGCGGTGACACCACTGAACGCATCGCTGCCGCCGCATTGCACGCCGACCACCAGCTCACTGGCCGGCACGGTTTCGCGCCGCCGCGCGTTCAGCCGCTGCAAGTGGCGCTCGGCCGTGGCCATGATGCTGTCGACCATCGACATGAAGCCGACATGGGCCTCGTCTTGCAAGCGCACCGCGCCGCCGATCTGAATCGACCCCGGCGGCAGCAGGCGATCGGGCTGAAGCTTCTCGCAGCCCAGGCTGAGCACCATCACCTCGTTGCCGAAGTTCGGGTTCTGGCTGATGTGGCGCAGGGTGCGGATCGGGATCTCGGCGCCCGGCGCGTCGATGGCCACGCCGCAGCCGTAGGTGTGTTCCAGGCCGACGACATCATCGACGTTCGGGTACTTCGGCAGCAGCTCGGCCTTGATGCGCGCCACCGCGACGTCGAGCACGCCGGCCACGCATTGCACCGTCGTCGTGATCGCCAGCAGGTTGCGCGTGCCGACCGAACCGTCGGCGTTGCGGTAGCCCTGGAACGTGTGGCCCTCGAGCGGCAGCAGCGCGGCCGGCTTGACTGTGGCGATCGGCAGCCCCTGCAGCGAACGTGCGGGCGGCATCTCGAGCAGCCGCTCGTGGACCCAACTGCCGGCGGCGATGTCGCGCGCGGCGCGGCCGATCGTCACGCCGTAGCGGATCACTTCAGTGCCCATCGGCAGATCGACCAGCGCCACTTTGTGCGCCTGCGGCACCTTCTCGCGCAAGGTGGGGCCACCGGGCAACAGCGTACCCGCAGGCAACCCGCCATCGTTGCCGACGATCGCGACGTTGTCGCGCTCGTGCATGCGGATGACGACCGGCACCACGGCCACGCTCACGCGCCTTGCGTGTTCACGGTCAACGCGAGCATCAGGCGGCGCCCTGCACGTTGACGTACAGCGCGAGCATCAGGCGGCGCCTTGTACGTTGACGTACAACGCGTAAAGCGAATGGCTGCTGGCCATGAACAGGCGGTTGCCCTTGGCGCCGCCGAAGCACAGGTTGGCGCAGCGCTCGGGCAG
>JANOKY010000677.1:0-2255 GCA_031419635.1 Burkholderiales bacterium
CGGCTACGAGCCCGATGCGCCGACCCTGGCCGAGAAGATGGAGATCCCCGAGGACAAGATCCGCAAGATCATGAAGATCGCCAAGGAGCCGATCTCGATGGAGACGCCGATCGGCGACGACGACGATTCGCACCTCGGCGACTTCATCGAAGACACCAACAACGTGGCCCCGGTCGACGCCGCGATGCAGGCCGGCCTGCGCGATGTGGTCAAAGACATCCTCGACAGCCTGACCCCGCGCGAAGCCAAGGTGCTGCGCATGCGCTTCGGCATCGAGATGAGCACCGACCACACGCTCGAGGAAGTCGGCAAGCAGTTCGACGTCACGCGCGAGCGCATCCGCCAGATCGAGGCCAAGGCGATCCGCAAGTTGAAGCACCCGAGCCGCTCTGACAAACTCAGGACTTACCTCGACAACCTCTGACGCCAAAGCGGCATGACCCGCATCGCCGAACGCACCGTTCTGTTTGCCGACTTGCGCGGCAGCACATCGCTGTTCGAGCGTTTGGGTAATGCCGAGGCCACCTCGGTGGTCACGCACACGGTGCGCGAATTGGCCAAGAGCGTGGTCGAGCGCGGCGGCCAGGTGGTCAAGACCCTGGGTGACGGCTTGATGGCAGTGTTCGACGCCTCGGCGCCGGCCCTGCAAGCCGCTGGCCTGATGCAGGATGCGCTGGAGTTGCTGGTCACCCGCGGCAGTGCGCATGGCGCGTCGGCGGGCCTGCGCGCCTTGCGCCTGCAGGTGGCGCTGGCCCGCGGCGAAATCGTCGAGATGGGTGGCGACTGTTTCGGCGACGCGGTGAATGTCGCCGCGCGGCTGCTCGACCATGCCGGCGACAACGAGATCCTGCTCACCGACGCGGTCTTCGGTGGCCTGCCGCACGAGCAACAACTGCGTTTTCGCAGCCTGGACTGGATGCACCTGCGCGGCCGAGCCGAGCCGGTGCATGTGCACCTGCTCGGCGGCAAGCGCGCCAGCACCGATGTGGTGGCCACCGCGTTCGGTGCCGTCGCACCCTCGGCCGAGCCGGATGGCATCCGCCTGGTCTGGCAGCGCACCAACCGCGTCTTCTCCAGCCTGCGCCTGCCGGTGGTGTTGGGCCGCAGTCCGCAAAGCGCCTTCTGCGTCGACGACTCACGCGTCTCGCGCCAGCATGCGCGGCTGGACTGGCATGGCGGTGTGTTCTCGCTGGCCGACCTCAGCTACAACGGCACCTATGTGCGCTTCGCCATCGAAGAAGAAGTCGTCAGCCTGCGCCGCGGCACCTGCACCCTGCATGGCAGCGGCGTGATCGGCCTGGGTGGCTCGCCAGCCGACCCGACCTCGGCGGCGGTGCGCTTCGAGGTCGTGCACCTCGCCGACACCCAACCCTACGATCAGGCCGACCTCGAGTGAGCTTGCGTGGCGCCGAGAGCGGCGCGGGCATCGCCGACAATCCGCGGCCATGACCTTCCAGCCCGAACCCACCCTGCCCCATGGCACGCCCGCGCGCACCGCCGTGCTGCTGGTCAACCTGGGCACACCCGACGCGCCCACGCCTGCCGCCTTGCGCCGCTACCTGCGCGAGTTCCTCAGCGACCCGCGGGTGGTTGAGATCCCACGCGCGCTGTGGTGGCTGATCCTGCACGGCATCATCCTGCGCCTGCGTCCGGCCAAATCGGCGGCCAAATACGCCAGCGTCTGGACGCCCGAAGGCTCGCCACTGGCGGCATGGACCGCCAAGCAGGCCAAGCTGCTACAGGGCTACCTCGGCGAGCGCGGCCACCCGCCGCCCGCCCTGCTGGTGCGCCATGCGATGCGCTACGGCAACCCGTCCGTGGCCAGCGTACTCGACGAGCTCAAAGCCGCCAATGCCACACGCATCCTGGTGCTGCCGCTGTACCCGCAGTACGCCGCGGCCACCACGGCCAGCGTCAACGACGCCGTGATGGCCTGGATGCGCCGGCAGCGGCGCCAACCCGAACTGCGCTTCGTCAACCACTACCACGACGACGCCGGCTACATCGAAGCCCTGGTGCAGCGCGTGCGCACGCACTGGATGTCCCACGGCCGCGGCGAACGCCTGGTGCTGAGCTTTCACGGCGTGCCCGAGCGCTCGCTGCACCTGGGCGATCCGTACCACTGCGAATGCCATGCCACCGCGCGCCTGCTCGGCGAGCGCCTGGGCCTGCCCAAGGGCGAACTGCTGGTCACCTTCCAGAGCCGCTTCGGCAAAGCCAAGTGGCTCACGCCGTACACAGGGCCGACCCTGGTG
>JANOKY010000678.1:0-3483 GCA_031419635.1 Burkholderiales bacterium
CCTCGAGCAGCGACGATCGCGTCATCCGCGCGATCACCGCCATCGGCACCGTGCCCAGCACCAGCGCGGGCAGCAGCAGGTGGCGCAGCGCCGACGTGAACGCGCCCGGCTCGCGCGACAACAGGCTGTCGATCAACATGAAACCGGTGCGGGTGGCGATGTCGTACTCGATCGCGATCCGCCCCGACACCGGCGTCCAGCCGAGGTCGACCGAGAACAGCATGATCAGCATCAGCCCCCACCAGAAGATCGGCATCGAGTAGCCGACCGTCGCCAGCCCCATCACGCCCTGGTCGACCAGAGTGCCGCGCTTCAAGGCCGCCAACGCGCCGAGCGCAAGGCCAACGACCAGCGCCAGTGCCAACGCACACAACGCCAGTTCGACGGTGGCCGGGAACAACGCCGCGAACTCGACCGACACCGGCTCGCGCGAAACGATCGAGGTGCCGAGGTTGCCGCTCAGTGTTTGTTTGACGTAAGCGCCGTACTGCAGCAGCAGCGGGCGATCGAGGCCCAGTTGCTGCACCAGCCGCGCGTGGGCTTCCGGGTCGAGCCGGCGCTCGCCGACCATGACTTCGATCGGGTCGCCCGGCACCAGGCGAATGAGAAAGAACGCCACCAGGGTGATGCCGATGAAGGTCGGCAGCAGCAGGGCGAGTTTTTTCAGCAGGAAGGTGAACACGGCGGAAGAAAACGGGGTCCGATCTACGCTGATCGGACCCAGTGATTGTGGGCGACTGCGCGGTCAGAAGAACTTGTAGCTCGCCAGGAACGTGAAGGCACGCCCGCGCGCGTCGGCAACGCGTGGATCCCAACCCGCGCCAGCGGCGAAGTCGAGGTTGTGCGCGGTGAAGGGCGGGTCGCGGTCGAACAGGTTCTTCACGCCGGCCGTCAGCGACAAGTTCTTGATGCCGGTGTAGGTGGCCGACGCGCCATAGGTGGTGTAGCTCTTCACATCCGGGTTGAAGCCCGGCGGCACCGCACCCGCAGGCACCTCGTCTTTGTATCCGCTGACGTAGCTCTGCGTGACGGTGCCACTCCACGGCCCCTCGGTGTAGGTGAAGCGCGCCTCGTGCTTCCAGCGCACGAACAGGTCACGCGAATTCCACAGCCCCGCGAACTCGGTGAATGGCTGGGTCGCGAAGATGCGGGAGCGGTGGCTGTCGATGTAGGTGCCATCGATGCCTGCGGTCCAGCGGCCATTGGCAAGTTTGCCGGTGAAGTTTGCGCCGAGGTCCAAGCCGCGAGTGATGTCGCCATCGGCATTGACGAAGCCGGCGCGGATGAAGCCGCCGGGGCCATCGAGCCTCCCGTCGGTGCCGCGCACGAGGTTTTCGGGGAATGTCGTGTAGTTGGCGATCACCTGCTGCGGCGTCAACTCGACGATCAGGTCGGTGCGCTTGATTTGCCACAAGTCGGCACTGAAGCTCATCCAATCTGCCGGTGAGACCACGAAGCCGATGGTCCATTGCTTGGAGGTCTCGGGCTGCAGGTTCTTGTTACCTCCCTGTTGTGCGTTCGGTCGGATCGCGCACACCGACAGGTCGGCGCCGGCCACATTGCCTGCGGGGCAGAGCACGGGGTCGGCAATGACGCCCGGTATCTGCCCTTCACCCGTCGCACCGTAAAGCTGGAAGAAGCTGGGCGCACGGAACCCGGTGTTGTACGAGGCCCGCAGCAAAACCTGCTCCATCGGCGTCCACTTCCACGACACCTTCGGGTTGGTCGTGTTGCCGAAATCGCTGTAGTGGTCGTTGCGCACCGCCAGCGTGGCCTCCATGCCTTTGACGATCGGCACGGCAACTTCGGCGAACAGCGCCTTGATGTCACGCTTGGCCTTCGCGAACTCGGCATCGAAGGGCGCGGCGTTGATGGCTCGGCTGCCCACCGAACCATCGCTGAACTGGTACGACTCCTGGCGCACGTCGAAGCCGACCGCCGCCGCGAGCGGGCCGGCGGGCAGCTTCATGATTTCGCCCGACACGGTGCCGTCGAACTGGATCAGCTTGGCCTTGCCGTCGAACAGGCGCGAGCCCGCGGCGCTGGCGGTCTGGAACAGCGCCAACGCGGCTGGCGTCTGCGACTGGCCCGGCAGCAACCACGGGTTGATGACGCCGCTGCCGAGGACATTGCTCAGGCCGTTCGCGGTGATGTTGCCGTTCGCGTCACGCAACGGGTTGGTGTAGTAATAGCCCGCAGCAAGCAGCGACTGGGCCTTGCTCTCGGCCGTCGACAGCCCGACCTTGTAGTCCCAGTTGCCGAAGGCCACGCCTTCCATGCCGACGAGGAAGCGATAGGCATCGGTCGTGGTTTCGACGGTGCGCCCACCGCAGATGTCGCAGCGCCAGCGGTAGGCGATTTTTTTGGTCGCGTCGAACGTCGGGATGAAGGCCGACAGGTTTTGGTAGTAGAGCCCGCCGACCGGATACTGCGCCGACGCCAGGCCGCCGGTGGTGGTGATCTGGTAAGGCTCGAACTGCTTGGTGGCCTTGGTTTGCGAACCGGTGAACTCGACGAACGCCGCGTTGTCCTTGCCCAGAGCGAACGTGCCGCGCGCCACGAGGTTGGTGCGGTCGACCGGTTGGATCAGGACCGCAGAGCCGCCATAGTCGAACGCGCAGCCGAAGCGAAAGCCGGCATTGCCCCAAAGCTGGTACTGGTACTGCGACATCGTTGGCACCGAGTCGCAGTTGCCCTGAAAGCTGAGCAGGTTGGCGCGGTTGTAGCTTTGCGTGCCGGTGCTCGGCAGCGTGAAGGAGGCCCCCATCGCCGTGCCTGCGGCTCCAGTTTGCGTGGCGAACGGTGTGCCCGTCGTGTCGGGCGACAGGCCCCGCTCGGGCTGGAACCCGTTGGCAAAGGCGCGTGAGCCGCTGCCCAGCTTGGCCTGCTGGTCGAAGGTGACGCTGGCCATCACATTGAAGCCATTCGTCGCGAGGTTGCCGGCGCCTCCAACCAGCGAAGCGCGGGCGACGTCACCGCCGCCCGCCTGCGTCACGTCAGCAAAAACCGACATCTCGAAGCCAGTGAAATCCTTGCGCAGTATGAAATTGATGACCCCGCCGATCGCGTCGGTGCCGTAGATCGCCGAAGCACCGTCCTTCAGCACCTCGACCCGGTCGACCGCGGCCAACGGGATCGAGTTCAGGTCGACCGCGTTGCCCTTGGCACCGTGCGTGGAGATGCGACGCCCGTTCAGCAACACCAGCGTGCTGTTGGCCCCGAGACCGCGCAGATTGGCGCTCGAATTGCCGTTGTTGTTGCGATCGGTGGTGCCGAGCTGTATACCGACGTTGGACGCCAAGTTGTCGGCGCCGGTGCCGTTGGCAGTGATCCTGGCCACCAACTGCTCGGCGCTGGTGATGCCCTGGCGCTCGATGTCTGCGCGCCGGATGATCTGCACCGGTAGCGCCCCCTCGGCCTGGATCCGCTTGATGCTCGACCCGGTGATTTCGATGCGCTGCGCATCTTGCGCCAGCACATGCG
>JANOKY010000679.1:0-2815 GCA_031419635.1 Burkholderiales bacterium
CATCGGGCGCACCGTCTTGATGCGGCCGTCGAGCGGGCGGCGCTTTTCGACAACATCCATGCGGCCGAGCAATTTCACGCGCGCGACCATCGCGTTCATTACCGTGATCGGCACCTGGTACACGGTGTGCAGCACGCCGTCGATGCGAAAGCGGATCACGCCCATCTCGCGCCGCGGCTCGAGGTGGATGTCGCTGGCGCGCTGGTCGAAGGCGTATTGCCACAACCAATCGACCACCTGCACAACACCCTGGTCGTTGGCATCGAGCTGCTTGTTGCTCTTGCCCATCTCGACCAGTTGCTCGAAGCTGGCCAGCGCCGAGGTCTCGCCGCGCTTGGCGGCGGCACGCACCGAGCGCGACAGGGTGTAGAACTCGGTGGTGTAGCGCTGGATCTCGAGCGGATGGGCCAGCACCAGGCGCAGGCGCTTCTTGGTGTGGGCCTCGATCTCGGGCACCCAGGCGGTGTCCAGCGGCTCGCAGGTGGCGACCGTGACTTCCGTCAGGCCGACCGCGATCGGCAAGGCGCGGCGCATTTCGGCGTAGCGCACCGACATCACGTCGGCCACCCGGGCCACGTCGACCTTCAGCGGGTCGATGCGCAGGTAGGGGATCGACAGACGCCGGGCCAGCCATTCGGTCAGCGCTTCGGTGTCCAGCGCATTGCCGTTGCGCGCGTCGGCCAGGTCGGCGCTGCCCAGGCGGATCAGCGGGTGCTGGCTCGAATCGCCGGCCCCGAAGCGGGCCCGGATGCGTGCGGCTTCGGCGTCGCCTACGAGCCCGTCTTCATGCAGCCATTGCAGCAGCCAGCGCCATTCGAGGCGGCCTTGGGGCAAGGTGGTTGATGCGCTCATGGGATCGCTGCCAGGGGCCTGACCATGCGCAACCATTTGCGCGCCGGCAAGCCGAACTTCCGCTCGATGGTAGCGGCCCGCGCGGCCAGCGTGTCACGGCTTGGAACCACCACGCCGCGCGCGGCCACCACCACCGTGTTGCCCTCACGAGTCGGCCGCAGGCTCCAGACCTGGTCGCGGCCGAAGGCAGCGGCGATGCGTGCGGCACTGGCCTCGAAGCTGGCGGCGCGGCCGAACAGGTTGACCGTCATCACGCCGCCATGCGCCAGCGTGCCGCGGCAGGCGGCGTAGAAGGCCGCACTGTCGAGCACTGGCGCGGCGGCTTCGTGGTCGTAGAGGTCGACGTTGAGGATCTGCGCGGTTTGCAGGTTGGCGTCATCGTCGACCCAGTCGGCCGCGTCCTGCTCGCGCACGGTCAGCCGCGCGTCGTCGGCCGGCAGGCGAAAGCCGTGGCGGCAGGCCGCGATCACCGCCGGGTTCAGCTCGACCGCAGTCACGCGCTCCATGCGCAGCACCTGGTGGCAAAAGCGCGTGATCGCCGCGGCACCCAGGCCGAGCTGCACGGCGTGGCCGCGGGTCACCTCCGCGCTGTCGCGCCAGAGCAGCCAGGCCATCATCCGCTGCACATACTCGAGCACCAGCTCGCGCGGCTTGTCCATGTCCATCGCCCCTTGCACCCACGGCGTCTCGCCCAGGTGCAGGGTGCGCAGGCCGCCCGCTTCAGCGATGGTGACCCTGGGTAGTTCGGGCTTCATGGCGCGACACCCGCTGCATCGAAGACCGCACGCCAGGCCGCCAACTTGCGTTCGAGCGACCAGCTCGCATTGGCCGGGCTGGTAGACGGCAGCCGGTGCACTGGCAAGCCCAGCGCGCGCGTCAGGCGCATCGCCCGCGCCGACTCGCCGCCGTTGTGGGCGATCGCACGCAGCGAGGGCAAGCGCGCGACCAGCGCCGCCAGGTCGTTGGGCGCAGCGTCTTCGATCGCGGTGTCGAGGCTGCCCTCGCGGCGGCAGGCGGCGTAAACGTCCCACAAGGCCAGGCCGCGGCGCCTGGCTTCGGCAACGCGGGCGCGGTAGCTCATTGCCACCAGATCCACCGCCCACAGCGCCGACAGGATCGGCCAGAAATGGTTGCGCGGGTGGGCGTAATAGTGCTGCGCCTCGAGCGAAGCCACGCCGGGAAAGCTGCCGAGCACCAGCAGGCGGGCGCCGCGGCCGGCAATCGGCGGCAGGCCTTGCAGCAGGTTCGCGACACCCATCACGCCACGCCGGGGCCCATCAACGCCGCCATCCGCGGCAAGGCGGCGACGGTGTTGGCCGCAGTGCGCACAGCCGTTTCCTCGATCGTCCAGCCGCGTAAAGTGGCCAGGGTTTTTGCGATGCGCGGCAATTCGGCTGGCTGGTTGCGGCTCGGCGGGCGCTGCTCGCGCTCGCCGGCCTTGACGTAGAGCCACTGCGGCGGGATGTCGGGCGCGTCGGTCTCGAGCACCGGCGCGTCGTCCGGCAGCGTGGCCGCGAGGTGGCGGATCTGTAGCGCGCGCTCGAAGCTCATCGCGCCGCCGAAGCCGAGCTTGAAGCCGCGCTGGGTGAATTGCAGCGCCTGGGCGTCGCTGCCGTTGAAGGCATGCGCGATGCCGCCGGGCACCTCAGTGCGGCGTAAGTGCTTGAGCAGGCTGTCGGCCGAGCGGCGCACATGCAGGATCACCGGCAGGGCGTGGGTGCGGGCGAGTTTGAGTTGGGCTGCATAGAAGCGCTCCTGGCGAGCACGGTCACGCGCCAGCGCCCGCTGGCGCTCGGGTCCACTCGCGGGCACGAAGTGGTCAAGGCCAATCTCGCCGACCGCCACCAGGCGCGGGTCGTCGCGGTGGGTCTGCAAGGCCTCGGCCAGGCGCTCGAGGTCGGCCTCGCTGGCAGCGTCGACGTACAGCGGGTGGATGCCCAGCGCGTAGGCCAGGCCATGCCGG
>JANOKY010000680.1:0-3343 GCA_031419635.1 Burkholderiales bacterium
CCCTCGGCCGTCACACGGCTCACTGACATGGGCGTCGAGCCGTTCCTGCTCAGCAGCTCGCTGCTCGGCGTGCTGGCCCAGCGCCTGGTGCGCAAACTCTGCCCGTATTGCAAGCGTGTCGATGCCCGCGGGCGCTACCACCCTGTCGGCTGCGCTGAGTGCACGATGACCGGCTACAAGGGCCGCACCGGCGTTTACGAGTTGATGGCCGCCGACGACAAGGTGCGCGCGCTGATCCACAACCGCGCCGCCGAGAGCCAGCTCTTCGTCGCCGCCGAAGCCGCCGGCCTGCGCTCGATGCGTGAAGACGGCGAGCGGCTGGTCGAAGCAGGCATCACGTCGGCCGAAGAAGTCATGCGCGTAACGCGCGAGTGATGATGGCCCCCAAGCTTGTGGCTTCGCCCCTTCGCGCCCCCCCAAGGGGGAGCAGCGCAGCTTGGGGCGGCCCGGCGCTGCGCTGACCATGCCAGCCTACAAATTCGAGGCGCTCGACGCCGCCGGCAAGGCCAAGAACGGCCTGCTGGAAGCCGATAACGCCAAGGCCGCGCGGGCGCAATTGCGGGCTCAGGCGCTGGTGCCGCTCAACGTGGTGCCGGTGGCGCAGGCGGCCAACGACGGCCAGGCCTCGCGCTTCGGTCGGCGGGTTTTTTCGAGCACCGAACTGGCGGTCTGGACGCGGCAGATGGCCGGCCTGGTCGGCTCGGGGCTGCCGCTCGAACGGGCACTGACGGCCCTGGTCGACGAGACCGAGGACCCGCGCCAGCGCGAGCTGGTGGCGCACCTGCGCAGCGAGGTCAACGCCGGCAGCCCGTTCGCGCGCGCCCTGACCAGCGCGCCGCGCGAATTCGACGATGTCTACCGTGCCGTGGTCGCCGCGGGCGAGCAGAGCGGCGCCCTGGGCACCGTGCTGGAAAAACTCGCCGACGACCTTGAGGAGCGGCAAACGCTCAAGGGCAAGTTGATCGGCGCCACGCTGTACCCGGCGATCGTCTCGCTGATCGCGGTCGTCATCGTCATCTTCCTGGTCACCTACGTGGTGCCGCAAGTCGCCAGCGTGTTCGCCGGCAGCAAGCGCGCCTTGCCGATGCTGACGGTGGTGATGCTGTCGGTGAGCGCCTTCGTGCGCCAATGGGGCTGGCTGGTGATCTTGCTGGCGGCTGCCGGCGGCATGGCCTTCGCCTATGCCCTGCGCAACGAGGCGGTGCGCGAACGCTTCGATGCGCTGTGGCTGAACCTGCCCCTGGTCGGCCGGCTGGCGCGCGGCTACAACGCCGCGCGATTCGCCAGCACGCTGGCGATGCTGGCAGCGGCCGGCGTGCCGATCTTGAAAGCCTTGCAGGCCGCGTCGGAAACCCTGGGCAACCGCGCGATGCGTGCCGATGCGATGGCCGCCCTGGTGCAGGTTCGCGAAGGCGCGCCGCTGGCCAATGCGCTGGCCGCGAAGAAGCGTTTCCCGGGCTTGCTGCCGATGTTCGCGCGCCTGGGCGAACAAACCGGCACCCTGCCGCAGATGCTGCAGCGGGCCGCGACTCAGCTCAGTGTGGAAGTGCAGCGCCGGGCGATGGCCCTGGCCACCGTGCTCGAGCCGCTGCTGATCGTGGCCATGGGCGCGATGGTGATGTTGATCGTGCTGGCGGTGCTGCTGCCGATCATCCAGCTCAACACCTGGGTCAAGTAGGGCCCGCGTTCAGCCTCCTTCGACAGGCTCAGCCCAGGGGCGGCACCACTGCGAAGGCCACGCCGAGCAGGGCCACGGCCACCGGCACCGCATTGACCAACCAGCGCACCGGCGCAGCGGTGGGCTCGATCATTGGTGCGGATGCCACCAAGTCGAACACGTCCTCGGCGAAGGCTTCGCTGCGGTAGAGCTGGGAGTCGGCGGCGGTGGCGATATTCATGATCAGGCTCCTGCGGTATCGGCAGTGTCAGAGCACTACGTGTCAGATCGATGTCTGGATGACCGCAGCCAGCGACGCCTTGTGTGCAGATGTACCGCAATGGTGCGGTTGCGCACCGAGGCTCAGGCTGATTGCGTCGCGGCGGCTCGCGCGATTTGCGGCACGCGGCTTTAGGCCAGGGCCAGCGCGTCGATGCCCGAGAGCAGGGTCAGCGTGACGATCGCGGCGGCGGCCAGGGCATTGATGCGGGTGGCAATCGAGACGGTGGGCAGGTGGTTCATGGTGGGCTCCGGTGGCGTCGGTGGGGTGGGTCGATGGCGCAACTTTAGGCACGCATTCCCTGCGCCGCGAGCGCCTTGCGACCCATGGCCGTTGCCGCGGCGCAGAGTGCAGATTGCGCCGACAGGCGGTGTGCGACTTGTTGCACAGGCGCCGCAGATGGCAGCCCTTGCAGCGCCATTTCCGCCCTTGCCGTACCCTTGGCGGTGATTGAATGATCCGAACAAGCGAAACAACGATCGCCACAGGCTCAAGGAGGTTCGCGTGGACTCAGCCCAGTCAACCAGCATCCCGATCGCGCAGATGCGCAACGTCTACCGTTGCGCCGACATCGAGCGCCGGCTGCACAAGCTGCCGCCCAAGGAGCACGAGAGCCTGCGCAGCACTTACGAGCGCATGCTCGAAAAAGGCCCCGAGCGCTTCCAGGTCAAGCCCTCGGGCCTGCCGGCGATGGAGCACCTGTACGACGAGCTGCCCAACTTCCATGCCGCGCTGGACGACATCAAGCGCCAGTTGGCGCTGTGCCAGGACAGCCGCGACGCGCTCGAGATCGCGCCGATGCTGCTGCTCGGCCCCCCGGGCATCGGCAAGACCCACTTCGCGCGCGAGATCGCGCAACTGCTCGGCACCGGCATGGGCTTCGTCTCGATGAGCAGCCTCACGGCCGGCTGGGTGCTCTCGGGCGCTTCATCGCAATGGAAGGGCGCGCGCCCGGGCAAGGTCTTCGAGACCCTGGTCGATGGTGCCTACGCCAACCCGGTGATGGTGGTCGATGAGATCGACAAGGCCCGAGGCGAGCATGCCTACGACCCGCTGGGCGCGCTGTACAGCCTGCTCGAGCACGACACCGCGCACGATTTCACCGACGAGTTCGCCGAAGTCGCCATCGACGCCAGCCAGATGATCTGGGTGGCCACCGCCAACGACGGCCGCGCGATCCCCGAGCCGATCCTCAACCGCATGAGCGTCTATGAGGTGCAGGCGCCCGACCACGACGCCGCCCGCGCGATCGCACTGCGCCTGTACGCCAGCCTGCGCAGCGGCCACGACTGGGGCCAGCGCTTCGGCGACGCACCGAGCGAGGCCGTGCTCGAACGCATGAGCGAGCTGGCACCGCGCGACATGCGCCGGGCCTGGACGGCGGCCTTCGGCAACGCCCGCCTCGA
>JANOKY010000681.1:0-2063 GCA_031419635.1 Burkholderiales bacterium
GTCAGGAAGGCGATCACGAACACCCCCGCCAGCCACAGGCCATGGGTGGCCGGTGTCGGCCGCAGCGTGGCCCGCGCGTGCAGCGTGGCGGCCAACGCGAGCCAGGTCACGAAGGCCCAGGATTCGAGCGGGTCCCAGGCCCAGTAGCGGCCCCACGCGTCCTGCGCCCAAACCGCACCGACGATCAGCATCAGGGTCTCGAAGACGAAGGCGAAGGCGGCGAAGCGGTGCGCCAGTTCGTCGAAGCGCGTCGCGTCGGGCCAGCCCGCCGCGCAACGCGCGCCCCACGCACTGCGGCGCAACCAGGGCACCGCGCCCAGCGCCACCGCCACCAGCAACAGGCCGAGGAACAGCTTGCCGACCAGCGTGTGCAGGTACAGCAGCGGTGTGGCATAGGTGGCGGGCAGGTGGCCCGGCCGCGCATCCGACAGCAGCAGCCACAGCGCCAACGTGACCAGCACCGGTGCCGCCGCCCACAGGCTGGCGCGCACCTCGCGCAAGCCCCACGCCGCCAGCGCGAAGACCAGCGCCAGGCTCCACAGGTTGCTGCTCAGGCTCTCGTGCATCGTCGTGAACGGCCCATGCCCGAGTTCGCGCCAGCGCAGCGCGATGGCCAGCGTGTGCAAGGCGATCGCGCCGGCCAGTGTGATGCCTGCGGCCGACCGCGCCTGCGCCATGATGTGGCCGCTGCGCAGCGCCACCAGCGCGCCGATCCCCGTCGCGGCGTAAAGCACCAGGGCGGCCTGCAGCGCGAAGGTCTCAGCCATCGACGACTCCGGCCGCGGCCCGTGGCGGCGCCGGGCGCGGCGCGGTACGGAACTTCAGCGCGTAATGCCAGGCCAGCGACAAGGCCGCCAGCAGCGAGGCCGCGAGCAGCCAGGGCAGGGTCGGGTCGTACGACACGCGGTAACCCATCCAGGTGCGCAGGCCTTCGTAAACCAGGCTGCCACCGTCGAGGGCGAAGCGCTCGCCCGGCGCCAGTTCGACGCGCAGGTCGGCAACACGCACCACCAGCCGATGCTCGGCGGGCAGGCGGAACGCGGCCGCGGTGTTGGGGTCGATCAGGGTCTCGTCGAACTGCAGCATCACCCAAACCACGCGGCCATCGGGCAATCGCCATTCACGCGACTGGCGCAACTCGTTGGCCGGAAAGCTCGGCAGGTGCACGGCACCGAGCGCCGGCTCGCCGCGCGCGGGTTGCCAGCGCAACAACGGCGCGAAGCCCTTGTTCGGCGTGGTGTAGATGCGGTGGCCGGCGAGCACCAGGGGGCGGTGGTCGCCGATCACGGCGCTGCGCTGCGCGCCATCGTCGCCCTGCCAGGTGACGGCGTTGCGCGTTGCGCCGCGCTGGCGACCCGGCGCGTAGTCGATCTCGAAGCCGTTGTGGGCAAAGGCCAGCCGCTGTAGCGGCTCGTTGTAGAGCGGGCCGGCGTCCTGCTCCATCAACTGGCCGTCGAAGGGCACCCCTTGCGTCAGCTCGAATCGGCCGTCGAGCGCCGTCAGCCGGCCCAGGCCCACCAGCAACAGCAGCGCCAGCAGGGCCAGGTGGAACACCAGCAGCGGCAACTGGCGTCGCAACAGCGGGTGAACGACGAGTGCGGCCATCAGGTTGATCGCCAACAGGCCGAGCGCGAGCGCCAGTGGCGCGAACGCCGGCCGCGCCAGCACCACCACCGCCAGCAATGCCAGCAGCGCCAGCGTGGTCCGCAGTGAGCCGAAATGGGCGATCAGTCGCTGCGTCATGGCGGGTTGCTGCACACGCTGCCCATCCAGCTCTTGCCGTTGCTGGTGTCGTTGCTGTTGGTGCCGAACTGCAGCGCCGAATTGTTCGACCCGCAGTTGGTGTCGACCCAGTTGCCGCTAGTGGCGAAGCTGCGCACCTTGAGCTTGGCGTTGAGGTAGTAGGGCTCCTGGTTGAAGGCCTGGCTGCTCGAACCCATGCGCCACTCTTCGTTGCCGGCACGGCCGGCCTCGGGGCCGACATCGTTGAGGTTGACCAGCAGGGCCTTGTTCTTCCAGCCGTGCGGCACCGCGACATGGCACCAGTTGCATCTGATGCTGCC
>JANOKY010000682.1:0-2030 GCA_031419635.1 Burkholderiales bacterium
GCTGCTGCTGGCCCTGGCCGCACTGCTGGTGGCCACCGCGCGGCCGACGGCGGTGGTCACGCTGCCGCTGGTCGAGCAGACCATCGTGCTGGCGATGGATGTGTCGGGCTCGATGCGCGCCACCGATGTCGAACCGAACCGTCTGGTGGCTTCGCAAAACGCCGCCAAGGCCTTCGTCGCCGAACTGCCGCGCGCGGTGCGTGTGGCGGTGGTGTCGTTTGCCGGCACCGCCGCGATCGTGCAGCCTCCCACACTGAGCCGCGACGATGTGGTGGCCGCCATCGACCGCTTCCAGTTGCAGCGCGGCACGGCCATCGGCAGCGGAATCGTGCTCAGCCTGGCCACCATCTTTCCCGACGCCGGCATCGACCTGTCGCAGATCACCGGCCAGCGCCCGATGCCCAAGGCACTCGGCGACAAAACGCCGGAGAAAGACTTCACCCCGATCGAACCCGGCAGCTACACCTCGGCCGCGATCATTCTGCTCACCGACGGCCAGCGCACCACCGGCCCCGACTCGATGGACGCCGCCAGGATGGCCGCCGACCGCGGCATCAAGATCTACACCGTGGGCATCGGCACCAAGGACGGCGACACCATCGGCTTCGAGGGTTGGTCGATGCGCGTGCGCCTGGACGAGGAGACCTTGAAGCAGATTGCCGGCGCCACCCGCGCCGAATACTTCTATGCCGGCACCGCGACTGATCTGAAAAAAGTCTACCAGTCGCTCGGCTCGCGGCTGACGGCGCAGAAAAAGGAAACCGAAATCACAGCCCTGTTCGCCGCCCTTGGCGCCCTGCTCGCGCTGGCCGCGGCCACCTTGTCGCTGTGGTGGTTCGGGCGCGTGGCTTGACGAACCCAGACCCGGACTCTCGCGCCGGCCGCTACTCATCGCGCCGGATTCCCATTTGCTTGATCAGGCGCGACAGGTAGGGTTGGGTCACGCCAAGCCGCTCGGCCGCCCGCGTCTGATGGCCGCCCGCCTGTTCCAGCGCTCGCAAAACAATCAAGCGCCGGGCGGCCGTCACGGCGTCGTTGTAGTCGAGCGAGAACAAATCCTCGACGTCGGTCACCGGTGTGGGTGCCACGGCGTTTGCGGCCGTCAGTTCCTCCGGCAGGTCGCACAGGCTCACCGTGTCTCCAGCCAATAGCACGCAACGCTCCATCACGTTCGACAACTCTCGAACATTGCCCGGCCACGCATAGCGCAGCAACGCAGCCTTCACCTCCCCGGACAAGCTCGGCGCACTGCGCGCAGACTCGGCGGCATGTTGGCCGAGCAGCCATTCGGCCAGCGCCAGGATGTCGTCGGCACGCTCGCGCAGCGGCGGAATCTTCAGGCTGATCACCTTCAGCCGGTAGTACAAGTCCTCGCGAAAACCGCCGGCCCGAATCTCGGCCGGCAAGTCACGGTGGGTGGCCACTACGAGGCGAATATCGGCACGCTGGGTGCGGTCGCTGCCCAAGCGTTCGTACTCCTTTTCCTGTAGCACGCGCAGCAGCTTGGCCTGCACCCCGAGCGACAGTTCGCCGATTTCATCCAGGAACAGCGTGCCGCCGCCGGCCGTTTCGATGCGTCCCCGGCGCACTCGGTCGGCGCCGGTGAAGGCCCCCTTCTCATGGCCGAAGAGTTCGCTTTCGACCAACTCGCCTTTCAACACCGCGCAGTTGACGGCAACGAACGGCTGGTCGCGGCGCGGGCTCTGCGCGTGGATGGCGCGCGCAACCACCTCCTTGCCGGTGCCGGTTTCGCCCAGCAACAGCACGGTAGCCGTGCTCGGAGCGACCCGTTCGACCGTTTCAGCCACGCGCGCCATGCCCGGGTCCACACCCCGCAACCAGAGGTGCTTGCGGCCGAGTTCATTGCGCAAGCTGCGCACCTGGGTATTCAGGCCCCGCGTCTGCAGCGCGCGCCCGACCACCAATTGGACGGTCGCGGCGTCGAACGGCTTGGCAATGAAGTCGTAGGCGCCCGCGCGCATTGCCCGCACTGCCTTGGCCATGTCGCCATGGGCGGTGATGACGATCGC
>JANOKY010000683.1:0-7900 GCA_031419635.1 Burkholderiales bacterium
CGCGCCGACGGCCCCTGGGCCTACCAGCTCGCGGTGGTGGTCGACGATGCCGAGCAGGGCGTGACCGACGTGGTGCGCGGCGAAGACCTGGCCGACAACACCGCGCGCCAGATCCACTTGCAGCGCCTGCTGGGCCTGCCCACACCACGCTACCTGCACACGCCGCTGGTGCGCGACGAGCGCGGCGAAAAACTGTCCAAGAGCAATGGCGCCGCACCGATCGATGCCCGCGACCCGCTGGCCGCCCTGCGCGCCGCCGCGGTGGTGCTGAACCTGACGGTGCCCGACGGCGACAGCGTCGCCGACTGGCTGCACAACGCCGTGGGCGCCTGGCGGCAGCGCTGGATGCAATGAATTCCTCCTCACCCCTTTGGGCGGAGGTTGGGAGGGGGCGGCCCGCGCCACAATCATCGATCAAAATCCGCGCTGTCCTCAACCCCAAACTCACAACCATGACCACCACCCCCAGCGGCCTGCAATACGAAGACACCACCGTCGGCAACGGCGCCACCGCGCAAGCCGGCAACAAAGTCACCGTGCACTACACCGGCTGGCTCTACGACCCCACCGGCAACAAGGACCGTGGCCGCAAGTTCGACTCGAGCAAGGACCGCGACGACCCGTTCAAGTTCGACCTCGGCACGGGCTCCGTGATCCGCGGCTGGGACGAAGGCGTGCAAGGCATGCAGGTGGGCGGCACGCGCGTGCTGCGCATCCCGCCCGAACTCGGCTACGGCGCGCGCGGCGCGGGCGGCGTAATCCCGCCGAATGCGACGCTGGTGTTCGAGGTGGAGTTGTTGGCGGTGTGAGGCCGAGTCGGCCACGCCCTGGCATGACGGCCGACAGCGCTCGCGGCGAGTACTGCCACTCGACCGACCAGCGGTGATCGCGCGCCGAGGCGATCCATGCCTTTCTGACGCGAAGCTATTGGTCGCCCGGCATACCACTGGAGGTCGTCGAGCGTGCGATCACCAATTCGCTGTGCTTCGGTCTGTTTCACCGCGATGAGCAGGTTGGACCTACCTGCGTCGTGACAGACAAAGCGCCTTTTGCCTACTTGGCCGACGTCTATGTGCTCGAGCCGCACCGCGGCCAGGGCTTGTCGAAGTGACTGAAGGAAGCGGTCTGTGGCCATCCGGAACGTCAGGGCCTGCGGCGCTTCATGCTCGCGACGCGGGATGCCCATGGGCTGTACCGACAGTTCGGCTTTGCCGAGTTGGCCCATCCATCGCGATTGATGGAGATCGTGCGGCCCGATGTCTACAAAGCGTTGCCCGCCGGCCTGCCAGCAGCGGGTTGAGCGTCAAGGCGCTGGGCGGCCGGCAGCGGCGCCAGATTGGCCAGCATGTCGTCGACCATCGCCTGCAAATCGTATTGCGGTGCCCAGCCCCAATCGCGCTGCGCGGCGCTGTCGTCGATCGAACGCGGCCATGAGGCGGCGATGGCCTGGCGGAAATCGGGTTCGCAGTCCATCGTGAATGCCGGCAGGCGTTTGCGGATCGCGGCGGCGATCTCCAGCGGTGTGAAGCTGATGCCGGCCAGGTTGTACGAGCCACGCTCGCGCACCGCATCGGCCGGCGCGTCCATCAACTGCAGCGTGGCGCGGATGGCGTCGGGCATGTACATCATCGGCAGGGCCTGGTCTTGGCGCAGGAAGCAGGTGTAGCGGCCGGCCTTCAGCGCGGCGTGGAAGATCTCGACGGCGTAGTCGGTGGTGCCACCGCCGGGCGGCGTCTTCCAACTGATCAGTCCCGGGTAGCGCAGGCTGCGCACATCGACGCCATGGTGCCGGTGGTACCAGGCGCACCAGCCCTCGCCGGCCAGCTTGCTGATGCCGTAGACGGTGCTCGGGTCCATCACCGTTTTCTGCGGCGTTTGGTGTTGCGGCGTGCCGGGGCCGAAGGCCGCGATCGAGCTGGGCCAGAAGATGCGCGCCAGCTTGTGCGAGCGCGCCACTTCGAGCACGTTCAGCAGGCCCTTCATGTTCAAGTCCCAGGCCCACATCGGGTGCTTCTCGCCGCGCGCCGACAGCGCAGCGGCCAGGTGGTAGACCTGCGTGATGGCGTGGCGCTCGACGATGCCGGTCAGCGCACCGATGTCGGTGCAGTCGAGCGCTTCATGCGCAACACCGGGCACGCGGCCCTGCGGCGCCAGGTCGCTGCTGACCACCGCGCCGGGGCCGTGGCGCTGCACCAGTTCGGTTGCCAGTTCGGTGCCGATCTGGCCATTCGCGCCGATGATGAGAATCTTCGGCGCCATCAAGCGCTCCCGCCGATGATGAGAATCTTCGGCGCCATCAAGCGCTCCCGCCGCTGACGAGGATCTTCATTTGACCAGACCCAACTCCCGGCCGGCCTGCCTGAACGCAGCAACCGCCGCTTCCAGGTGGGCGCGCTCATGCACCGCGCTGAGTTGCACGCGAATGCGGGCCTGGCCCTTGGGCACCACCGGGAAGAAGAAGCCGACGACGTAGATGCCGAGCTCCAACAATCGCGCGGCGAGCCTTTGTGCCATCACCGCGTCATGGACCATGATCGGCACGATGGCGTGCTCGCCGGGCTTGATGTCGAAGCCGGCCTCGGCGATGGCGCGACGGAAATAGCGCGTGTTGTCTTCGAGCTTGTCGCGCAATGCGCTGCTGGCTTCGAGCAGGTCGAGCACCGCGATCGAGGCGCCGGCGATCGCCGGCATCAGCGTGTTAGAGAACAGGTAGGGACGCGAACGCTGGCGCAGCAACTCGACGACTTCCTTGCTGGCCGCGGTGAAGCCGCCCGACGCGCCGCCCAGGGCTTTGCCCAGCGTGCCGGTGATGATGTCGATGCGGCCAAAGACGCCGCGGTGCTCGTGAGTGCCGCGCCCGCGCGCACCCATGAAGCCGCTGGCGTGGCACTCGTCGATGCCCAGGAGCGCGTCATGACGGTCGCACAGGGCGCGCATCTCATCGAGCTTGGCGATGGTGCCGTCCATCGAGAACACGCCGTCGCTGAAGACCAGCTTGAAGCGCGCCCCGCCCGCCGCGGCCTCGGCCAGACAGCGTTCGAGGTCGGCCATGTCGTTGTGCTTGTAGCGCCAGCGGCGGGCCTTGCACAGGCGGATGCCGTCGATGATCGAGGCGTGGTTCAGCTCGTCGCTGATGACGGCGTCGTCTTCGCCCAGCAGCGGCTCGAACAGGCCGCCATTGGCGTCGAAGGCGGCGGCGTAGAGGATCGCGTCTTCGGTGCCCAGGAAATTCGCCAGCCGGGCTTCGAGGCGCTTGTGCAGATCCTGCGTGCCGCAGATGAAGCGCACGCTGCTCATGCCGTAGCCATGCGTGCGCAGCGTCTCGTGCGCGGCGGCGATCACCTGCGGGTGCGACGACAGGCCGAGGTAGTTGTTGGCGCACAGGTTGATGACCTCGCGACCGTCGGTGGTTTTGACCAGCGCGCCCTGCGGCGTGGTCAGCACGCGCTCGGTCTTGCTCAGGCCGGCGTCGCGCAGAGCGGCCAGTTCGGCGGCGAGATGGTCGGTGAAGGCGCGGCTCATGGTGGGGGGCTTTCTCTGGGGCACAATGCGGCCGTGCATTCGCACGCCAGTTGTCCAGTATATCGAACGAAATTCCAGTATCGTGCCCAAAACCATCGCGGTCAAGCCAGCACTGCCGCCGCAACCGCCGCGTGTGGGCGCCGCCCTGGCCGCGCTGCGCCAGGGCCGCGGCCTGTCGCTCGACGAACTGTCGCGCCGGGCCGGGGTATCGAAGTCCATGCTGTCGCAGATCGAGCGCCACCAGGCCAACCCGACGGTGGCGGTGGTCTGGCGCCTGGCCACCGCCCTGGGTGTCGGTGTCGGCGAACTGCTCGGCGACGCGCGCCCGGCCGCGCCGCTGCTGGCCACGGTGCCGGCGCACGCCACGCCCACGCTGGCCAGCCCCGACGGCAAATGCGAGCTGCGCATCCTGGGCCCGATCGAGCTGGCCGGCCAGTTCGAGTGGTATGCGCTGACGGTGCAGCCCGGCGGCACGCTGGCCTCGCAACCGCACGAGCCGGGCTCGCGCGAGCACCTCTCGGTGCAGACCGGCGCGCTCGACGTGCAGGCCGGCGGCGAGTGCGCGCGCGTGCGCCATGGCGAGACCGCGCGCTATGCCGTCGACGTGCCGCACAGCATCTACAACCCCGGGCGCAGCGTGGCGCAGGCCTGGTTGGTGGTCTTGCACCCGGCTTGACGGCGCGCAAGCACTGCGCCGCACGGCGTGGTTGAAGTCACACATCGGGCACAAATTCCCCCTTTTAGGTGAGTGACAGGGCCGACCCGTGATGCCACGATGCGTGCAGCACTGATCGGACGCACCGCCTGTGAAACTCGACGACACGCCCGCCGCCAGCCTGAGCGCCAACCCGGCCGAGCGCCTGGTCGATGCCATCGCGCTGCCGATCGGCCGCTGGGACCGCGATGGGCGGCTGCTGTTTTGCAATGCGCCCTACACCCAATGGGCCGGACGGACCAGCGACGAATTGGTCGGCCGCACGCTGGCCGAGCTCTACGGCGACGCCGCCTGGGCGATCGCCGGCCCGGCCTTCGACGCCGCCTTCGGCGGGCGCACCGTGGGCTACGAACGCCGCCTCACGCACCAGGGCGCGAGCGCGCGCTGGACCCGTGCGATGGTCTTCCCTGACCGCAATGCCGAGGGCGACGTCGAAGCCGTGTACACCATCGCCTTCGACATCCACGACGACGTGGTCGAGCGCGAAGCGCTGGTGGCCGCGCGCCAGCGGCTGGATCGCTTCACCGAGCACATCCCCTACCCGCTGACCTATGTCGACCGCGACTGCGTGATGCGCTTCGTCAACCGCGCCTATGTCGATGCGGTGGGCATGGCCGCCGACGAACTGGTGGGCCGGCACATCGGCCAGGCCCGCGGTGCCGTGCTGTGGGCCCGCCACCAGCCTTACTTCGAGCGCGCGCTGGCGGGTGAGACCGCGCAGTACACGCGCCTGGTCGAAGACCTGCCGCAGGGCGCGCGCTGGATGCGCACCAGCTACGTGCCCGACTTCGACGACGACGGCCAGGTGATTGGGGTCTACACCGTGACCATCGACGTGCACGACCTCACCGAAGCCCAGCAGCGCCTGCAACGCACGGTCGAGCGCGACGGCCTGACCGACGCGCTGACGCGGCGCACGATGATGGAGCGCCTGGACGCCGCCGCCACCGCCTGCGCGGTGCAGCCGGTGGCCCTGTTCTTCGTCGACCTCGACGGCTTCAAGGCCCTCAACGACGCCCAAGGCCACGCCGCGGGGGACGCGATGCTGGTCGAGCTGGCGCAGGCGCTGCAATTGGCGGTGCGCGCCGAAGATGCCGTCGGCCGCTTCGGCGGCGACGAGTTCCTGGTGCTGGCCGCCGTGCGCGATGCCGCCGGCGCGCATGCCCTGGCCGGCCACCTGCTGCGCGCGGTGCAGGACTGCGCCATCCGCTGCGCGGGCGCGCAACCGGTGTCGGCGAGCATCGGCTATGCCCTGGCACCGAATGACGCGACCCAACCGCTGCGCCTGTTGCAACTGGCCGACCACGCGATGTACGCCGCCAAGCGCGCCGGCAAGAACCGCGTGACGCACTGCGCCGGGCTGTAGTAGCCGCTACAACAACTCGCCCAGCATCAGCCGCTCGATGCCGGCTCGCTCGCGGAACGGCCGTGCCACGGCAGTGGGGGTGAGCAGCATCTCGTCGATCAGGGCACGCGCCGACGTGGTGGCCGGGTCGACCAGCAGCACCAGGCGCTGGCCGCCTGCTTCGTCCAGGCGCGCGATCCAATCCAGCGCCAGCAGCGCCTCGACGGTGGACTCGACATGCAGCGGGTCGATGGACATCGTCGCGGCCAACTCGGCCAGTGTCAGGCCGTGCTGCGACTTTTGCTTGGCACCCGCCAGCTCGCTGACGACCGACAAGGCCAGCGTAAAGCGGTGGCCCGGCGTGGCCGGCAGCCGCGTGATGCGCATCGACAGGCTCGGCGCGTAGGCCGCGATCACCGCGCCCCAGAGCACGATGACCCAGCCGACGTAGATCCACAGCAGCAGGATCGGCACGGTGGCAAAGGCGCCGTAGACCATCGAGTAGGTCGGCATCGAGCCCACATACCAGGCCAGCCCGCGCTTGGCCACCTCCAGGCCCACGGCGACGAACACGCCGCCGGCCACGGCGTGGCGCCAGCGTACTTCGGTGTTCGGCACGTAGTGGAACAGGCCGGCCATGCCGGCGGCCAGCACTGTGAACTCGATCGCCCCGAGCAGCAGCCCGACGCCGCCGGGCAGCGCACCGACCACGGCCTTGGACGCGGCCAGCACGGTGGTCGTCAGCGACAGGCTGATGCCCAGCAGCAGGGGGCCCAGCGTCAACGCGGCCCAATACACCAGCACGCGACGGGCGATCGGGCGCGGCCGGCGCACGCGCCAGATGGCATTCAGGGCGCGGTCGATCGTCAGCATCAAGGCCAGCGCGGTGAACACCAACACCACCAGGCCGACACTGCCCAGCCGCGTGGCCTTGGCCGCGAACTGCGTCAGCGAGGCCAGCACCGGCTTGGCGATGCTGTCGGGCACCAGGCTTTGCAGGAAGTATTTCTCCACCGCGCCCTGGAAGTTGGAGAACATCGGAAAGGCGCTGAACACCGCCAGCATCACCGTCACCAGCGGCACCAGCGCGATCAGCGTGGTGAAGGTCAGGCTGCTGGCGGTGAGGCCCAGGCGGTCTTCGCGAAAGCGCTCGCGCAGCGTGCGTGCGGTGTCGAGCCAGGGCCAGGTTTGCAGCGTCTGCGAAAGTTCGGCGAAGCGGGCGCGCCAATCGGCGGGGGTGAAGGACAGGGGCATCGCCCTATGATGCCAAACATGTTGAGCCCCGCCGCTGCCGATGCCTCGATCTTGCGTGTGCGTGCGCTGGCCGTGGGCAGCCTGCTGGCCTTGATCGTGCTCGGCCTGGCCTGGGAGCTGTGGCTGGCGCCCACCGGCAACCGCACGCTGGCGCTGAAGGTGCTGCCGCTGGCGTTGGCGCTGGCCGGCCTGCTCAAGCACCGGATGTACACCTACCGCTGGGTCAGCCTGCTGGTGTGGGTCTACTTCACCGAAGGCGTGGTGCGGGCGACCAGCGAGCGCGGTGTGGGCGTCGTGCTCGGCGCGATCGAGGTCGTACTGTCCCTGCTGCTGTTCGCGGCCTGCGTGATGCATGTGCGCGGGCGCTTGCGCAAGGTAGTGGCACCGACATGAGTGCCGCGCTGCTCGATGCGCTGCGCAGCGTCGTCGGGGAGGCGAACTTGCTCACCGGCGGCGACTTGTCGGCGTTCGAGATCGACTGGCGCAAGCGCTGGCGCGGCAAGGCGCTGGCCGTCGTGCGGCCGGGCACGACAGCCGAAGTCGCGGCCATCGTGCGCGCCTGCGCGGCGGCTGGCGTGGCGATCGTTCCGCAAGGTGGCAACACTGGCCTGGTCGGCGCGGGCGTGCCCGACGCCAGTGGCACGCAGGTGCTGTTGAGCCTGACGCGCATGAATCGCATCCGCGAACTGGACCGCGCCAACCTGACGTTGACGGTCGAGGCCGGTTGCGTGTTGCAGGCCGTGCAGCAGGCTGCCACCGACGCCGGGCTGTTGTTCCCACTGAGCCTGGCGGCCGAGGGCAGTTGCACCATCGGCGGCAACCTGGCCACCAATGCCGGCGGTACCCAGGTGCTGCGCTACGGCAATGCGCGCGCGCTGTGCCTGGGCCTCGAAGCGGTGACGGCCGCGGGCGAGGTCTGGCACGGCCTGGCGGGCCTGCGCAAGGACAACACCGGTTACGACCTGCGCGACTTGCTGATCGGCAGCGAAGGCACCTTGGGCGTCATCACCGCGGCCACGCTGGCACTGCACCCTCGGCCGGCGGCAACGATGACCGCGCTGGCC
>JANOKY010000684.1:0-2010 GCA_031419635.1 Burkholderiales bacterium
CTCGACATCGCCTTCCTGATCGACGCCACCGGCTCGATGGCCGACGAGATCGACAAGCTCAAGCGCTCGATGCGTGCCGTGGCCGAGCAGATCGCGCACCTGCCGAGCCAGCCCGACGTCTGCTACGGCCTGGTGGCCTACCGCGACCGAGGCGACGCCTACTTCGTGCGCGGCGCCGATTTCACCAACGACCTGCCGGCCTTTCAGCAGCAACTGGCACAACTGCGCGCCGACGGCGGCGGCGACATGCCGGAGGCTCTGAACGAAGCCCTGCACACCGCCGTGCACCGCCTGTCCTGGCGCGGCCACGGCACCGCGCGCATGGTGCTGCTGGTGGCCGATGCGCCGCCGCACCTGGACTACGGTGCGCCGTATTACGACGACGACATGCAGGCCGCGCTGGCCAAGGGCATCAAGCTGTTCGCCGTCGGCGCCAGTGGCCTGGACCCGGTCGGCGAATACGTCTTTCGCCAGGCCGCGCAGTACACCGGCGGGCGCTTTGTTTTCCTGACCTACGCCAACGCGCAGGACCCCAGCAGCGGCCCGGGCCGCGAAACCGTGCATGAGGTTCGCAACTACTCGGTCGAGACCCTCGATGCGCTGATCGTGCGCCTGGTCCGCGACGAGCTGGCGGCCTGGCCCCGCGCTTGACCCGCGCCGTTATGGGCCGTTGCGGATCGATCTCGCCGGGTTCATGATGGCGCCATGGCCCGCCAGCACGCTGCCATCGTGATCGCCGCGGCGGCCGACGACTACCGCGTCGTCGAGGTCGCGTTCTACCGCATCGACAGCAATGGCAACACCCTGCTCGGCCGCGACAGCAGCGCCCCGTTTGCCATCGACACCGTGCTGCCCGCGGGCGCCAGCGGCGAAGTGCGCTACCTGGCCCGCGCGATAGACGACGCGGGGCAGGTGGGCGAGAGCGCGGTGGTGGGTGTGGCGGTGCGCTGAGTCGCTACCACTTGTCGATCAAGCAGCGCCGTGGCAATGCTTGTACTTGCGCCCGCTGCCGCAGGGGCAGGGTTCGTTGCGGCCGACCTTCGGGCCTGCACGCACCGGGCGCTGCGGCGCTGTGTGCGACGCGGCCAGCGCTCGACGCTGCGGCTCGAACCAGGCGTAGGCCTTGACCAGGCCGGCGGTCATGTGCGCGAGCAAAGTGTCACGCCGGTCTTGATCGACCGGGCCGGGTCGCATCGAGGGATCGGGGTCGTGCTCGTGCTCGTGGGCCAGCGCGAACAGGGCGATCAGCGCGCCGCCCTGCTGCTCATTGCCGAGCAAATCGGCCCAGGCCTGGCGGTCCCACTTGGTGCCGCGCAGGAAGGCGATGGCCCAGTCGTTGGCACGCAGCACGCCGTCTTCATCTTCAAGCAGCAGCGGCTCGTAGATGGATTCGCGGTCGGTCAATGAACGCACCAACATCGCGGCAATGAAGTTGCGGTGGCGCATCAGCAGGGCGATGGTCTCCTGCGCCTGCTCCTGGGTGGCGAAAACCAGTGCGTCCATCGTCGCCGCACCGAACAGCGGCGGCAGGTACTGGTCCAGCGGCACCAGCGTCGGCGTGCACAGCAGCGCGGCCAGGTAGCCGTCAGCCTGTTCGAGGTTCATGCCCTTGCCGCCCGACACGGCATCGAGCAGCTCGGCCAGGCGGTCGAGCTCGGCCTCGGCGAGGACGGCCTCGTTCATCGCGGCTCCTTGCGCGCAGGCAGCGTGACGACCTTGGCGTCGGTGGCGCTCTGGCTGTCGGCGCGTTCGGCGCGTGGCGGATCGGCCGGCCGCAGCAGCGTCGGCGCCACGTTCCACTGCCCACCGTCATCGGTGATCACGGTCACCGTCTTGCGGTTGTAGCGGGTAATCATGCCGGCCAGCACGCCATGCCCCGGCGGCTCGAAGCGCACCCGCTGGCCGACGCTGAACTTCATCATCTGCTGGTGCGAGCGCAGGGCCTGCACCATGCGCAGGCGTTCGACGATGCGGCGGTTGAGGTCGATCAGCTCGGGCTCGCTGAGGCGG
>JANOKY010000685.1:0-15364 GCA_031419635.1 Burkholderiales bacterium
CGCCAACCCGAAGGATTTCCGCAACGAGATCGTCAACTTCGTGCTGCGCGCGCGCGCCAACAACCAGGGCAACAACCCGGTCTGGACGAGCTACGAAAAGCTGCGCACGGTGATCGAGAAGAAGATGTTCTCCAACACCGAGGAGTTGCTGCCGGTGATCAGCTTCAATGCCAAGGCCAGCGCTGACGAAGCCAAGAAGCACGAGGATTTCGTAACCCGCATGGTAGCCAAGGGCTACACCTCCAAGCAGGTGCGCCTGCTCTGCGAGTGGTACTTGCGGGTGAGGAAGAGCAGTTAAGGAGCTCACGCGTGCTGCAATCGATCATCGATCGCCGCCTGTCGGGCAAGAACAAGTCGATCGGCAACCGCGAGCGATTCCTGCGCCGCTACAAGGGGCAGATTCGCGAGGCGGTGAAGCGGGCGATCGACGGCCGCGGCATCCGCGACATCGAGCGCGCCGAAGACATCACGATTCCGAAGAAGGACATTTCCGAGCCGGTGTTCCACCACGGCCCCGGCGGCACGCGCGAGATGGTCCACCCTGGCAACAAGGAATATGTGCGCGGCGACCGCATCGAGCGGCCGAAAGGGGGGTCGGGCGGGGGCGGTAAGGGTCAGGCCAGCGACTCGGGCGAGGGCGAAGACGACTTCACCTTCACGCTGTCCAAGGAAGAATTCATGCAGGTCTTCTTTGAAGACCTGGCGCTGCCGCACCTGGTGCGCACCCAACTGGCCGAGACGCCGGAATGGAAGAGCCACCGCGCCGGCTTCACCAGCGACGGCACGCCGACGAACTTGCATGTGGTGCGCTCGATGCGCGGCGCGATCGGCCGGCGCATCGCCATCGGCGCCGACGCGCGGCGCGAGTTGCGCGCGCTGGAAGACGAACTCGAGGCGCTGCTGCGCGACGCGCCGATCGGCGACGCCGCCTCGCGCGACAAGATCACCGCGCTACAAGCCCGCATTACCGAGCTGCGCGCACGCGTCAAACGCATCCCCTTCCTCGACCCGATCGACCTGCGCTTTCGCAACCGCGTGCGCGTGCCGGTGCCGACCTCCAAGGCCGTGATGTTCTGCCTGATGGACGTGTCGGGTTCGATGGACGAAGGCCGCAAGGATTTGGCCAAGCGCTTCTTCATCCTGCTCTACCTGTTCCTGACCCGGCACTACGACAAGATCGACATCGTCTTCATCCGCCACCACACCCAGGCCGCGGAAGTGGACGAGCAGAACTTCTTCCACGCCACCGAGACGGGAGGCACCGTGGTTTCGTCCGCGCTGGTGCTGATGGAAGAGATCATCCGCGCCCGCTACAACCCGAGCGAGTGGAACATCTACGGCGCGCAGGCCAGCGACGGCGACAACTGGCACCACGACAGCGGCCGCTGCCGCGAGTTGCTGGCAGAGAAAATCCTGCCGCTGACGCGCTACTTCGCCTATGTGCAGGTGGCCGAGGAAGAGCAGAACCTGTGGCAGGAGTACGCGCAACTGGTCGGCGTGGCGCCGCAGTTCGCGATGCGCAAGGCCACCGAAGCCTCGCAGATCTACCCGGTGTTTCGCGACCTGTTCAAGAAGGAAGGCGCGGAGGCGCGCGCGGCCTAGCGATGAACCAAAGAAAGCACAAGCCCCGCAAGGCCCAGGGAGAACCGCTGCCGGCCGGGCCGCGGCCGGCCGAGCGCCTGCCCGCCCCGAGCGACTGGAGCTTCGAGCTGATCGAGGCCTACCACCGCGTGATCCGCGAAACCGCGGCGCGCTTTGGCCTGGACACCTACCCGAACCAGCTCGAGGTCATCACCGCCGAGCAGATGATGGACGCCTACGCCAGCGTCGGCATGCCGGTGAACTACCGCCACTGGAGTTACGGCAAGGAGTTCATCTCGACCGAGAAGAACTACAAGCGCGGCGCAATGGGCCTGGCCTACGAGATCGTCATCAACAGCAATCCCTGCATCAGCTACCTGATGGAGGAGAACACGATGGCGATGCAGGCACTGGTGATCGCCCATGCCGCCTACGGCCACAACAGCTTCTTCAAGGGCAACTACCTGTTCCGCATGTGGACCGATGCGGGCTCGATCATCGACTACCTGGTCTACGCCCGGAACTACGTGGCCGAATGCGAAGAGCGGCATGGCCTGGAGGCGGTGGAGTCGCTGCTCGACTCCTGCCACGCCCTGTCAAACCACGGCGTCGACCGCTACCGACGTCCCAGCCGCAAGACCCTGGCGCAGGAGCTGGCCGAGCGCAAGGACCGCGAGCACCACGCGCAGCAACAGGTCAATGACCTCTGGCGCACACTGCCCAGGCGCGCCGAGAAAGACGGCGGCGCGCCCGAAGCCAAGCGCTTCCCCGACGAGCCGCAGGAAAACATCCTCTACTTCATCGAGAAGAACGCGCCGCTGCTCGAGCCCTGGCAGCGCGAAGTCGTGCGCGTCGTGCGCAAGGTTGCGCAGTATTTTTATCCGCAACGCCAGACCCAGGTGATGAACGAAGGCTGGGCCACCTTCTGGCACCACAAGATCCTGAACACGATGTACGACGACGGCTACCTGACCGACGGCGTGATGATCGAGTGGCTGAAGTCGCACACCAACGTCGTCTACCAGCCGCTGGTCGGCGAGCGTGGCTACAGCGGCCTGAACCCCTATGCGCTGGGTTTCGCGATGTACACCGACATCAAGCGCATCTGCGAGGCGCCGACCGACGAAGACCGGGCCTGGTTCCCCAACCTGGCGGGCACGCCGTGGCTGGCCGCCATCGACCATGCGATGCGCAACTTCAAGGACGAGAGCTTCGTCGGCCAGTACCTTTCACCCAAGCTGATGCGCGAGCTGCGCCTGTTCGCGATCGTCGATGACGAAAACGACGAGGAACTCGAAGTCAGCGCGATCCACGACGACGCCGGCTACCGCCGCGTGCGCGAGGCGCTGGCGCACCAGTACGACCTCGGCTCGCGCGAGCCCAACATCCAGGTCTGGAACGTCAACCTGCGCGGCGACCGCGCGCTGACGCTGCGCCACACCCAGCACAACAGCCGGCCGCTGGCCGACGGTGCACAGGAAGTGCTCAAGCATGTGGCGCGCCTGTGGGGCTTTCCGGTGCACCTGGAAAGCGCAGACGCCGACGGCGACATCACCCAGCGCTGGGCGGTGCAAGCGGCGAGCTGACGACGGTATCAGTGCCGCTGCAGTGACCACAAGCTGGCCGGCGGCGCGTTGCGCCAGACGCGGCCGACGCGGCGCCAGCGCAACTCGCTGTCGGCGGCCAGCTCGAAGGGCTCCTTCTGGCCGTAGGTGTACTGCACCAGACGCCGTTGCGGGTCGGCGCGCAGAAAAGTCGCGATCGCCTGCACCGTGGTCTCGCGCCAGGGGGCGGGCAGTGACTGGAACGGCAGCGACGACACCAGCACGGTTTGCGGCGGCGACTGTTCATGCAGTTCCGACAGCACATCGTGCGCGCCGGCGCAGCGCACCTCGATGCCGGCGAAGCGTTGCTGCAGCAGATCGGCCAACTCGGGCTGCAATTCGACGGCGAGCAGCGGCACTTGCGGGTGCTGCGCCAGCAGGGCCTCGGTGATCGCGCCGGTGCCCGCGCCGAGCTCGACGAGCAACTGAGCGCCCTGGGCGGCGTCGGCCATCGCGGCGGCCAGCCAGCGCGAGGACGGACAGACCGCGCCGACGATCGCCGGGTTGGCAAAAGCCACCATCATGAACGCGGCATTGCTCATCGCGAGAAAGGCAGCAGTGCCAAGGTCAGAGCGTGAAAATCTTGCCCGGGTTCATGATGTTCAAGGGGTCGAGCGCGCGCTTGATGCTGCGCATCACTGCCACCGCGCCAGCCCCCGCCTCATCGACCAGGTAGCCGATCTTGTGCAGGCCGATGCCATGCTCGCCGGTGCAGGTGCCGCCCAGGCGGATCGCGCGCTGCACCATCTGCTCGGACAGGCGCTCGGCGGTGGCGGCCTCGGCCGGGTCGTTGGGGTCGAGCAGGTAGCTCAAGTGGAAATTGCCGTCGCCGACATGGCCGACAACCCAGTACGGCAGGCCCGCGGCCTCGGCCTCGGCGACCGATTCGTTGATGCTCTCGGCCAGCCTCGAGATCGGCACGCAGGTGTCGGTGGACAGCGACCGGCAGCCCGGGCGCATCTGTAGCGCGGCGAAGTAGGCCTGGTGCCGCGCCGTCCACAGCCGGGTGCGTTCTTCCGGCGTGCTGGCCCACTCGAAGGCTTCGCCGCCGAACTCGCTGGCGATGTCCTGCACCGTGCGCGCCTGCTCGGCCACGCCGGCCGGGCTGCCGTGGAACTCCATCAACAGCATCGGCGACTCACGCAGCGTCAGGTGCGAATGCTTGTTGACGCCGCGGATGGCGTTGGCGTCGAGCAACTCGCAGCGGGCGATCGGCACGCCGAGCTGGATCACCTGGATCGTCGTGCGCACCGCCGCGTCGATGCTCGGAAAGTGGCAGATCGCCGCGCTCACCGCCTCGGGCAAGGGATACAGCTTCAAGGAGACTTCGGTCATCACCCCGAGCGTGCCCTCGCTGCCGACAAAAAGCCGCGTCAGGTCGTAACCGGCGCTCGACTTCTTCGCCCGCGTGCCGGTGCGGATGACCTCGCCCGCCGCGGTGACCACCTTGAGCCCGAGCACGTTCTCCTTCATCGTGCCGTAGCGCACCGCGTTCGTGCCGCTGGCCCGTGTGGCGGCCATGCCGCCGAGGGTGGCGTTGGCGCCGGGGTCGATCGGGAAGAACAGGCCGCTGTCCTTGATCTCGCGGTTGAGTTGTTCGCGCGTCACGCCGGCCTGCACGGTCACAGTCAGGTCTTCGGCGTTGACCGCGACGATGCGGTCCATGCGCGACAGGTCGATCGACACGCCGCCCTGCACGGCGAGCAGATGGCCTTCGAGCGAGGAGCCGATGCCGAAGGGGATGACAGGCACGGCATGCGCGGCCGCCAACGCGACCACCGCGGCCACGTCGTCGGTGCTCTCGCAGAACACCACCGCGTCGGGTGGCGTCACCGGGTAGGTCGATTCGTCGCGGCCATGCTGCTCGCGCACCGCGGCGGTGGTCGAGCAGCGCTCGCCGAAGCGCGCGCGCAAGGCGTCGAGCATGGTGGCAGGCAGCGCTCGCTTGGCGACGCGCGGGAACAGATCGTGCGGAGCGTTCATCGCGGCAACTCCTGAAAGACGTTGCGCCGATTGTAGGTAGCATCGCCGCATGGCCAATCGACTGACACAAATCGCCACCCGCACCGGCGACGACGGCACCACCGGCCTGGGCGACGGCACCCGCGTGGCCAAGGATGCCTTGCGCGTGCAGGCGATGGGTGATGTCGACGAGCTGAACTCGGGCCTGGGCGTGCTGCTGGCCGAGCCGCTGCCCGCCGATGTGCGCGAGCTGCTGGTGACGATCCAGCATGAGCTGTTCAACCTCGGCGGCGAGTTGTCGATCCCGGGCTACGAGTTGCTCAAGGCCGACGCGGTGCTGCGCCTGGACGAGGCGCTGGCGCACTACAACGCCGCGCTGCCGCGGCTGGCTGAGTTCATCCTGCCGGCGGGCACGCGCAGCGCGGCGCTGGCGCATGTCAGCCGCACCGTGGCCCGGCGGGCCGAGCGCTCGGTGGTGGCGCTGGCCGCGAGCGAAAAGGTCAACGAAGCGCCGCGCCAGTACCTGAACCGCCTGTCAGACCTGCTGTTCGTGCTCGCGCGCGTGCTCAACCGCGCCAACCTCGACGGCCTGGGTGGCGACGACGTGTACTGGCACAGCCAGCGCCTGGCGCGTACCCAAGACGACAGCGTGCCCTGACGAAAAGTGGGCGGCCCCGCAGGGCCGCCCGTTGGCTTGCGCTGTTCGTGCGCTGCCTTACTTCATGGCGTAGCCGGCCATGAACTCGTCCATGCTGAGCGCGCCATCCTTGTTCTTGTCGAGCTCGTCGAACTTGGCGGCAATCGCCGGCAGGCGTGCGGCTTCTTCCTTGCTGAGCTTGCCATCCTGATTGGTGTCGGCGCGCTTGAAGGCGGCTTCGGCCGCGGCCTTGTCGCCGGGCTGCTGCTGAGCCATTGGGGCGGGTGCCTGGGCTTGCGCGAGCACCGGTGTACCCAAGGCCAGGCTGGCCAAGGTGACGGCAGCGATGCGCTGGGCGCGTTGCTGCATGCGGGAATCGATCGAGCGAATCTGGCGGGTCATGAGCGGACTCCGTTGAGTTGAGAGAGCCGCCATTGCAGCCCGCCAGCGCCCCAGGCGCGAGCACTCTTGCCTGGAGTTGCCCGTCTTACCTCTCACACGCTCGCGCTTTCGCTTGGTTGCGGGCACACACTTACAGGTGTTGCCCTCGAACTCTCCGTGCGCTCACGGCCTGACTCAAGGTGTCCAGCACCGCCAGCGAATCGTCCCAGCCCAGACAGGCATCGGTGATGCTCTGGCCGTAGGTCAGCGCCGCCGGGTCGTCCTTGCCCGGGCTGAATTTCTGCGCCCCGGACACCAGGTGGCTCTCGACCATGACGCCGAAGATGCAGCGCGTGCCGGCGGCGATCTGGGCGCCGACGTCGCGCGCGACCTCGATCTGCCGCTCATGCTGTTTGCTGGCGTTGGCGTGGCTGAAGTCGATCATCAGCCGGCACGGCAGCTTGGCTGCTTCGATCTCCCGACAGGCCGCCATGACGCTGGCGGCGTCGAAGTTCGGCGTCTTGCCGCCGCGCAGGATGACGTGGCAGACCATGTTGCCACGGGTCTCGACGATCGCCACCTGGCCGTTCTTGTGCACCGACAGAAAGTGATGCGGCTTGGACGCGGCCTGGATCGCGTCGATGGCGATCTTCAAGTTGCCGTCGGTGCCGTTCTTGAAGCCCACCGGCGCGCTCAAGCCCGAGGCCAACTCGCGGTGCACTTGCGATTCCGTCGTGCGCGCGCCGATCGCGCCCCAGGCGATCAGGTCGCCGATGTACTGCGGGCTGATCACGTCGAGGAATTCGCTGGCCGCCGGCATGCCCAGCCGGTTGATGTCCACCAGCAACTGGCGCGCGATGCGCAGGCCTTCATGGATGCGGTAGCTCTCGTCGAGGTAGGGGTCGTTGATCAGGCCCTTCCAGCCGACCGTGGTGCGCGGTTTTTCGAAGTACACCCGCATCACGATCTCGAGCGTGCCGGCGTGGCGCACGCGCTCAAGCTTGAGCTTCTTGGCGTATTCGAGCGCGGCCAGCGGGTCGTGGATCGAGCACGGGCCCATCACCACCAGCAGCCGGTCGTCCTGGCCGCCGAGGATGCGGCGGATCGATTCGCGCGTGCTGCCGATCAGCGTCTCGATCGGTGTGCCGGCGATCGGGAAAAAGTGATCAGGTGCTCGGGCGGCGGCAGCGGCGTCACGTCCTTGATGCGCTGGTCGTCGGTCTGGCTGGTTTTTTCGCTGAGCGCGTAGCCGTGGCCGCTGTCGCTGCCGGGGCTGTGGGGTTTGGGGCTCATGCGGGCTCTCCTGTCGAACATCGTGAAGTGAATAGGCATAAAAAAACCGCCGGGGCTGCCGGCGGTCTGTTGAGTGCGTTGCGCTTGTCTTACTTAGGCGCCTGCCTCTCGAGCCACCGGATCGGGCGAGAACCAAAAGTAGCCAAAGTAAAACGAGGCGGGGCAACGCATGGGCCGGAATTTAACACGCCGCCGCCTCTGGCCACGCCGGGCCGCTCCCAAGCGGCCAGAGATCCCCTCGGGGGGCGACGCCGCAGGCGTCTTGGGGCTGTCAACCTATGCCGTGCCGCCGACCGTCAGCCCGTCGATGCGCAGCGTCGGCTGGCCGACGCCGACCGGCACGCTCTGGCCTTCCTTGCCGCACACGCCCACGCCGGTGTCGAGCTCGAGGTCGTTGCCGATCATCGACACATGCGTCAGGCAATCGGGGCCGCTGCCGACCAGCGTGGCGCCCTTCACCGGGTACTGGATGCGGCCGTTCTCGACCCAGAAGGCTTCGCTGGTGGAGAAGACGAACTTGCCGCTGGTGATGTCGACCTGGCCGCCGCCGAAGTTGGTGGCGTACAGGCCGCGCTTCAGGCTGGCGACGATCTCTTCCTTGGTCTTGTCGCCCGAGAGCATGTAGGTGTTGGTCATGCGCGGCATCGGCACATGGGCGTAGCTTTCGCGGCGGCCATTGCCGGTGGGTTTGACGCCCATCAGCCGCGCGTTCATCGCGTCCTGGATGTAGCCCTTCAGGATGCCGTCTTCGATCAGCACGGTGCGCTGCGTGGCCTGGCCTTCGTCGTCGACGTTGAGGCTGCCGCGGCGATCGGGCAGGGTGCCGTCGTCGAGCACCGTCACACCCTTGGCAGCGACGCGCTGGCCGATGCGTCCGCTGAAGGCCGATGAGCCCTTGCGGTTGAAGTCGCCTTCCAAGCCGTGGCCGATGGCTTCGTGCAGCAGCACGCCGGGCCAGCCGGGGCCGAGCACCACGGTCATTTGGCCAGCCGGGGCCGGGCGGCCTTCCAGGTTGGTGAGTGCGGCGTTGACGGCGTGGTCGACATAGCTTTCGATCACCGCGTCCTGGAAGTAGCCCAGGCCGAAGCGGCCGCCACCGCCGCCGGTGCCGACTTCGCGGCGCAGCACGCCGTTGATGGTCTGCTCGGCGATCACCGTCACCGACAGGCGCACCAGAGGGCGCACGTCGGCCGCGCGGGTGCCGTCGGCGCGGGCCACCAGCACCACGTCGTACTCGGCCGCCACGCCGGCCATCACCTGCGCCACGCGCGGATCCTTGGCGCGGGCCAGGCGCTCGACTTTTTCCAGCAGCGCCACCTTCTGCGCACTGTCCAGCGTGGTGATCGGGTCGGTCGGCGCATACAGCACGCGGCTGGGCGCGACGATCGATTTGACGCCGACCTTGACGCGCTTGCTCTGCCCGGCCGCGGCAATCGTGCGCACGGTGCGGGCCGCATCTTGCAGCGCGGCTTCGGAGATGTCGTCGCTGTAGGCAAACGCGGTTTTCTCGCCGGCCACCGCGCGCACGCCCACACCCTGGTCGATCGAGAAGCTGCCGCTCTTGACGATGCCTTCCTCCAGGCTCCAGCCCTCGTGGCGGGTGCTCTGGAAGTACAGGTCGGCGTCGTCGATGCGGTGCGCAGCAATCGTCTGCAAGGCTGCGCTGAGGTGCGCATCGCTCAGGCCAAAGGGTTCCAGCAGCAGGGCTTGAGCCTGGGCCAGGCGCTCGATCGTCGGTTCGCGGGTGATCATGCGCGGCATTGTAGGAGCGCGGTGTGCGCGCTGCCGCCGTGACGCGCTTCACCCTTCTTTACCGCCCGGCAATGGAAGTCTGTGCTCGGCGCCAAACGCGCTGGCGTTGTGGCAGGGCGCTTGCGCAAGACCTCAAACCACTTACCAAAGAGGACACACCACCATGAAGACCACCCACCTGATTGCCGCGGCCGCGCTGAGCTTGATCGGCGTTGCCGCGTCGGCCCAGACCTCCGCCTCAGCCGCGGGCGCCAATACCCCGCGCATCGACCAGCGCCAATCCAACCAGGAACAACGTATCGACAAAGGCATTGCCTCGGGCGCTCTCACCAAGCGCGAAACGCGCCGCCTCGAGAAAGAGCAGACGCTCATCAACAAGGCCGAAGACAAGGCCAAGGCCGATGGCAGCGTGAGCGCCAAGGAGCGCAAGCGCCTGACCAAGATGCAAAACCACGCCAGCCGCGACATCTACCGCCAGAAGCACGACGCGCAGACATCCGGCGCAGCAGGCAAGTAAGGCCCTCAGCCGGGCGGTTCGCCCTGGCCGCGCCAGGCCAGGGCGCGCTCGTACAGCCGGTTGCGCGGCGCGCCCGTCAGCGTGGCGGCCAGCGCCACCGCTTGCTTGAGCGGCAACTCGGCCAGCAGCACGCGCAATGTGCGCTCGCTGGCCACGTCGAGCGTGTCGGGTGCGGCGGCGGGCACGCGTTCGGCATGCAGCACCAGCACGAACTCGCCGCGCGAGCGGTTGGCGTCGGCGGCCAGCCAGGCCGGTGCTTGTGCTGCGGCCAGCGTCACCACGGTCTCGAATTGTTTGGTCAGCTCGCGGCCGAGCGTGAGGGGCCGCGCGGGCATCGTCGCCGCGAGTGCGTCGAGCAGCGCGGCAATGCGGTGCGGCGCTTCGAACAGCACCAGCGATTCACGCTGACGTTGCGCCAGGGCTGCCAGGGCGCTGTCGCGCTCGCCGGCCTTGGCCGGCAGGAAGCCGATGGACGCAAAGCCCTCGGCCTGCATGTCTCCGGCCACGCTGAGTGCCGCCAGCACGCTGCTGGCGCCGGGCAACGGCACGGTGGCATGGCCGGCGGCCTGCGCGGCAGCCACCAGCACGGCGCCGGGGTCGGACACCGCAGGGGTGCCGGCATCGCTGACGTAGGCCACGCGCTCGCCACGCGCCAGCCGCGCCAGCACTTGGGCGCTGGCGGCCTGTTCGTTGTGCTGGTGCAGCGCCAGCAGCGGTTTGTGCAGGCCCAGGTGGGCCAGCAGCGAGCCGCCCACGCGGGTGTCTTCGCAGGCCACCGCGTCGACCAGGCCCAGCACATGCACCGCGCGCAGCGTCAGGTCGGCCAGGTTGCCGATCGGCGTGGCACCACATACAGCGTGCCGGCGGGATACTGCTGCGCGCCCGCCGCGGCGGCCGCGGCCTGGGTGATGATCGCGAAATTGGCGATGGAGGTGGCGACGATGTTCTCCCGCCGCAATGCGGCAACCGACAAGCAACAACGCGGCGATGCCGCCGAGGCCCAGGCCCTGGCGCATCTGCAGCGGCACGGCCTGACGCTGGTCGAGCGCAATTATCGGGTCGCGCGCGGGCCGAACGCGCGCGGCGGCGAGGTCGACCTGATCCTGCGCGAGCGCGACGGCACCCTGGTCTTCGTCGAAGTCCGGGTGCGCGCCGACGTTCGCCATGGCGGCGCCGCGGCCAGCGTCGGCGCGGCCAAGCGTGCCAGCCTGGTGCTCGCGGCGCGGCATTACCTGCTGCGATTCGCCGCGCCGCCGCCCTGCCGCTTCGATGTGGTGGCGATCGACAACGGTGAGCTGCAATGGCTTCGCGCGGCGTTTGACGCCGCTTGATTCACGCGGGAACCGACCGCTGAAATGGTGTGTCATATCATCCATGCCCATGCTCGAACAGCGCATTCAGCAGCAGTTCTTCGAAAGCGCCGACTTGCTCTCGCAGACGGCCGAAGCCCTCGCCAAACCGATCGCCGATGCAGCGCAAACGCTGCTCGGCTGCATCACCGCGGGCGGCAAGGTGATGCTCTGCGGCAGTGGCCCGGCGGTGGCGCTGGCACAGCACGGCGCGGCGCTGATGATTGGCCGCTTCGAGCGCGAGCGCCCCGGGCTGGCCGCCCTGGCGGTGGCGGGCGAGATCGAGGTGCAGGCCCTGGGCGCGCCCGGTGACGTGCTGCTGGCGATCAGCACGGGGGGCCCGGCGCCGGCCTTGGCCGCCGCCGTGCAGGCCGCGCAGGCCAAGGAGATGACGGTGGTGGCGCTGACCGGCCGCGACGCCGCTGGCTTGCTGTCGCGCTTGAGCGAAACCGATGTGCTCATCGCTGTGCCGCACGACCGTGCGGCACGCATTCACGAAGTCCATGCGCTCGTGCTGCACTGCCTGTGCGATGCGGTGGACTTGCAACTTCTGGGTGAACAGGATCCGACATGAAAAAGTACCAAGCTCTTTCGCTGCTGCGCAACGCCACCCTGGTGGCCCTGGCCTCGCTGACGCTGGGCGGCTGCGCCGCCCTGCTGGTCGGCGGCGCAGTGGGCACTGCGCTGGTGGTCAGCGACCGCCGCACCTCGGGCGTGCAGTTCGAAGACCAGGCGATCGAATTGAAGGCCGTCAACCGCATCCGCGAAGCCGTCGGCGAGCGCGGCCACATCAATGCCGTCAGCTACAACCGCACCGTGCTGCTGACCGGCGAAGTGGCCAGCGAGGCCGACCGCAGCGCCATCGAGCAGACGGTGGCCAAGATCGAGAACGTGCGTTCGACGCTGAATGAACTTGCGGTGATGGGTTCGAGCTCGCTCACGGCGCGCTCCAACGACACCATCCTGACGAGCAAGGTCAAGGCCTCGTTCGTCGATGCCAAGGACCTGCACGCCAACACCCTCAAGGTCGTCACCGAACGCGCCACCGTCTACCTGATGGGCCGCGTGACCGAGCGCGAAGCCACCCGGGCGACCGATCTGGCCCGCGGTGTGTCGGGCGTGCAAAAGGTGGTGCGGGTGTTCGACATCCTCACCGAGGCCGAGCTGGCCGAATTGGGCGGCAGGAAGAACTGAATTTACGCCAGCCGTTTGATCAGGCTCGACGTGTCCCAGCGCTGCCCGCCCAGGGCCTGCACGTCGGCGTAGAACTGGTCGATCAGCGCGGTGGCCGGCAGCCGCGCGCCGTTGCGGCGCGCTTCGTCGAGTACCAGGCCGAGATCCTTGCGCATCAGGTCCACGGCAAAGCCGAAGTCGAACTGGCCGTCGACCATGGTCTTGCCGCGGTTGTCCATTTGCCAGCTCTGCGCCGCGCCCTTGCCGATGACCTCGAGCACCTGCTTCATGTCCAGGCCGGCCTTCTGGCCGAAGGCGATGGCTTCGGCCAGGCCTTGCACGACACCGGCGACCGCGATCTGATTGACCATCTTGGCCAATTGCCCCGCGCCGGATTCACCGACGTGGGTGACCGCCTTGGCGAACGCCATCGCCAGCGGCTGGATCGCGGCGAAGGGCGCGGCATCGCCACCGCACATCACGGTGAGCTGGCCATTGACGGCGCCGGCCTGGCCGCCCGACACCGGCGCATCGACAAACGCCAAGCCGCGTTGCCGGGCCAGCGCATGCAGCTCGCGCGCGACTGCCGCCGACGCGGTGGTGTGATCGACGAACACGCTGCCATGTGCCATGCCGGCGTAGGCGCCTGCATCCCCCAGCACCACCGAGCGCAGGTCATCGCCATTGCCGACGCAGGCGAACACGGCGACGGCGCCGACGGCTGCGTCGCGCGGTGTGCCGGCTGCGCGCCCGCCGTACTCGGCGACCCAGGCCCGGGCTTTGGCCGCGCTGCGGTTGTAGACCGTGACCTGGTGGCCGGCGCGTGCCAGGTGCCCGGCCATCGGGTAGCCCATCACCCCGAGGCCGAGAAAGGCGACGGGCTGGGCAGCGATCGGGGTGTAGCTTCTTGTGTTCATGCAGGCAAGTATGCCCGCGCGACGGAGCCCCAAGACGACCGCTGCGCGGCCGTCGCCCCCAGGGGCCTGTAGGGGCCCCTTCGTGGCCCTTGGGATCTCGGGTCGACCGGCAGAGCCCGGATCGACCCGAGGTGGCTCAAACGATCGTCAGGTGCTCGGTGCCCGAGGCCAGATCGACGGTCCGCGCGCGCGTGCTGTTGAGCTTGATCTGTAGCCGCAGATCGTTGACCGAGTCGGCGTTGCGCAGCGCGTCTTCGTAGGTGACCATGTTGGTTTCGTAGAGATCGAACAGGGCCTGGTCGAAGGTCTGCATGCCGAGCTCGCGCGAGCGCTTCATCAGCTCCTTGATGTCGCCGACCTCGCCCTTGAAGATCATGTCGGCCACCAGCGGCGTGTTGAGCAGGATCTCGACCGCGGCGACGCGGCCCTTGCCTTCCTGGCGCGGCAGCAGGCGCTGCGAGATCAGGGCCTTGAGGTTCAGCGACAGGTCCATCAGCAACTGCGCGCGGCGTTCTTCGGGGAAGAAGTTGATGATCCGGTCCAGCGCCTGGTTCGAGCTGTTGGCGTGCAACGTGGCCAGGCAGAGGTGCCCGGTTTCGGCGAACGACACGGCGTGCTCCATCGTCTCGCGGTCGCGGATTTCGCCCATCAGGATCACGTCGGGGGCCTGGCGCAGCGTGTTCTTCAGCGCGCTGAACCAGTCGTCGGTGTCGATGCCGACTTCGCGCTGGGTGACGATGCAGTTCTTGTGCTGGTGCACGAACTCGACCGGGTCTTCGACCGTGATGATGTGGCCGTAGGAATTTTCGTTGCGGTAATCCACCAGCCCGGCCAGCGAGGTGCTCTTGCCCGAACCGGTGGCGCCGACGAAGATCGTCAGGCCCCGCTTGGTCATCGCCACGTCTTTGAGGATCTGCGGCAGGCCCAGGCTGTCGATCGTCGGAATGGTCATCGGGATCGTGCGCATCACCAGGCCGACATGGCCCTGCTGGACGAAGGCGTTGACGCGAAAGCGGCCGATGCCGGTGGGCGAGATCGCGAAGTTGCATTCCTTGCTGCGCTCGAACTCGGCCGCCTGCTTGTCGTTCATCACCGCGCGCGTCAGCGCCATCGTGTGCTGGCCGGTCAGCGGCTGCGGGCTGACCTTGGTGATCTTGCCGTCGACCTTGATGGCCGGTGGGAAATCGGCGGTCAGGAACAGGTCGGAGCCGTTGCGGCTGATCATCAGCCGCAGCAGGTCATTGACGAATTTCGAGGCTTGGTCGCGTTCCATGAGAGTCCTTGAATCAGCCGGGGAAGTTCTCTGGCGAGCGCGCGCGGCTGCGGGCCTCGGCCGGCGACACGATGTTGCGCTTGACCAGTTCGGTCAGGCATTGGTCCAGGGTCTGCATGCCCATGCTGTGGCCGGTCTGAATGGCAGAGTACATCTGCGCGATCTTGTTCTCGCGGATCAGGTTCTTGATCGCCGCGGTGCCGAGCATGATTTCGTGGGCGGCCACGCGGCCGGAGCCGTCCTTAAACTTGCACAGCGTCTGCGCGATCACCGCCACCAGCGACTCCGACAGCATCGAGCGCACCATCTCCTTCTCAGCCGCGGGGAAGACATCGACGATGCGGTCGATCGTCTTGGCCGCCGAGCTGGTGTGCAGGGTGCCGAACACCAAGTGGCCGGTTTCGGCGGCAGTGAGTGCCAGGCGGATCGTTTCCAGGTCGCGCATTTCGCCGACCAGGATGCAGTCGGGGTCTTCGCGCAACGCAGCGCGCAAGGCGTTGTTGAAGCTCAATGTGTGCGGCCCGACTTCGCGCTGGTTGATCAGGCACTTCTTGCTTTCGTGGACGAATTCGATCGGGTCTTCGACCGTCAGCACATGGCCGTACTCGTTTTCGTTCAGGTGGTTGACCATTGCGGCCAGCGTCGTGCTCTTGCCCGAGCCGGTCGGGCCGGTCACCAGCACCAGGCCGCGCGGCTTGAGCGACAGCTCGGCGAAGACCTTCGGCGTATTGAGCTGCTCGAGCGTCAGGATCTTGCTCGGGATGGTGCGGAACACCGCGCCCGAGCCGCGGTTCTGGTTGAAGGCGTTGACGCGAAAGCGCGCCAGGCCCTGGATCTCGAACGAGAAGTCGCACTCCAGCGTGTCTTCGTAGTGCTTGCGCTGCGAGTCGTTCATGATGTCGTAGACCATGTCGTGCACATGCTT
>JANOKY010000686.1:0-27153 GCA_031419635.1 Burkholderiales bacterium
GTGCAGGGCATCTTCGGCGAGCGCCCCGACGTCGTCGTTTCGGGGCCGAACTCTGGGCTGAACCTCGGTCCGCTCGTCCTGCACTCGGGCACCTTGGGCGCGGCCGTCACCGCCGCCTCGAACGGCCTGCCGGGCATCGCGCTGAGCACCGAGAAGCGACCGCGCTTCGGCTACGAAACGGCTGCAGAGTTCTGCGCCCGCCACCTGCCCGACCTGCTGGCGGCCATGGGCGACGCGACGGCGCTCAACATCAACGTACCCGACCTGCCGCTGGACAGGATCGTCGGCGTGCGCCAGACCCGGCTCGCCCCGCGCAGCCTGGTGGCCATCGTGCTGCTGGACGACGAGGCCCAGGCCTCGGCCGGCGAACGCCGCATGCGCATCGAGCTCGACCACGACCACGACCGATCGCGACACCGCCAGTGGCGCGCCGAGCGCGGCGAGCCCGACGACTCGGATGCCGGCGCGATCGTCGACGGATGCATCTCAGTCACCCTCGTTCACGGAGGACTGTCGCAGGTCGCCGACCGGCCGTTGATCGCCGCATGGCAGACCCCTCGATAAGGAGACATCGTCATGGCCGAACTGGACTACAAGGACCGCGTCGTGATCGTCACCGGCGCAGGACGCGGGCTCGGCCGGGAATACGCCCTGGCCTTCGCGGCGCGCGGCGCCGCCGTCGTGGTGAACGACCTGGGCACCACGCTCACCGGCGACGGTGCCGGCAGCAGCCAGCCGGCCGACGAGGTGGTCGCCGAGATCCGCGAGGCTGGCGGCCGCGCCCTTGCCAACTACGCCTCCGTTGCCGCGCCCGAGGGCGCGCAGGCGCTGGTCGATGCGGCCTTGAAGTCGTTCGGCCGCGTCGACACGCTGGTCAACAACGCGGGCGTTCTGAACATGAAGCCCTTCGACCAGGTGACGCTCGAAGGCCTGCAGCGCCACCTCGCCGTGCACGTGATCGGATCGTTCCTGACCTGCAAGGCGGTCTGGCCGCAGATGGTGGCGCGCAAGTACGGCCGCATCGTCAACACGGTGAGCGGCGGCATCTTCGGGCTGCCGGGCCTGGCCGAGTACGGACCGGCGAAAGGCGGCGTGTTCGCCTTTACGCGCAGCCTGGCGCTCGAGGCGATCGAGCACGGCATCCGCGTCAACGCAATTGCCCCGCAGGGCTCGACACGGATGCTTCACGCCTCGGCGCTGAGCCCGGAGCTGCGCGAACGCCTCGATAAAATCATGAAGCCAGCCCTGGTGGCCCCTGGCCCGCTCTACCTCGGCCACGAGAGCTGCGCGATCAACGGCGAAACCCTGGCCGTGTCCGGCGGCAAGGTGTGCCGCATCGCACTCACCTACAACGACGGCTTCTCCGACCCCGCGCTCACACCGGAAATGATCCGCGACCGCATCGACGAGGTGCTCGATGCCTCGAGCGCTCGGGTGTGGACGAGCGCCACCTCGCGCTACGAGGAACGCGCGAAGGAATCCTGATCGGGTACGCAGGCATTCGCGCCGGCTTGCGCTCCTGGCCACAGACCTCTCGCCGGGCAAGGTTCAGGCGCTGACGGGCACGGTACGGGACAGGAAGTCCATCACCGCGTCCCCGAAGATGTCATTGTGGTCGCCTACGACCATGTGAGCGGCATCGGAGACACAGACGTACTCGCTGTGTGAGCAAAGCTGGACGAAGTCGCGTGCGATGCGGCTGGTAACTGGCGCTGGCGTCCGCGACGCTTTCGAGCGACTCGAAGCCGTCGGGTTGCTGGTTCATGAACGCGTGGATGCGGTCGACACCGGCACTCTCGATGAACGGTGCAACATCAACCAGGATCAGTGCGCTGGCGTCGACGACGCCTTCGCCCACGGCCACCAAGGCGGTGCCACCGCCGAGCGATGCTCCGACCAGCACCGGGTGCGCGTCGCCGAGCGACTCGAGCACATGCTTCAGATCAAGTGCCATCACCCGATGGCCATAGGCGCCGTCCGGCGCCCAGTCCGAATCACCGTGCCCGCGGGCGTCGAACGCAGCAACGCGATAGCCTGTTGAGGCCAGTCGCAGGGCAGTGTCCTTCCAGGCATGCCGGGTCTGTCCGCCCCGTGCAGGACCACGACCAGGCGCGCCGTGGGATCGCCGCAGGTGTCGCCTGCAATGCGCAAGCCGCCGGTGCCAGCCCACCAGTGCATCGGCTCGGGCGTTCCCGGCAGCTTGCCGCCCGCGCTCATGCTCGAAGACGCACGCGATCGCCTAGCGGCGGCGCGCCGGGCGCAGCGGCGACCGGGGTCATGGTGCAAATTGCGGCGCAGCAGCGCCGCGGGTTGCCGGGCGGTGATTGAGGTGATGCAGCGGCAACCCAGGCCGTGGCCACTTCATTTCGACCAGCTTGCCCGTTGACGATAGCGTGATGTAGGCCGTTCGAAGGTCGGGCCCGCCGAAGCAGATATTGGTCGTGAATGCGTCGGGCATCGGATGGCGCTCGAGCAGCCGGCCGTCGGGGGTCACCACCGCGATGCCGCCGGACGGGATATCGCCCAGGCAGATGTTGCCATTGCGTTCGACCGCAATCGAGTCGAGCATCGAATAACCGCCGAGGCCGATCAGCATGCGCCCACGCTGCCACGGCATGCGGCCGGCAAAGCGGGCGATCTCGCCCGGCGCCACGATGTCGTAGGCCCAGATGCGGCCGGTCCACGACTCGGAGACGTAGAGCGTACGGTCGTCGGGAGACAGGCCGACACCGTTGGGGCCCTCGAGCGGAAACACCACCTGCTTGATGAACGACCCATCGGTACGCGCGTAGAACACCGCGCCACGATCGCGCTGCCGTCCGACGACCTTGCCCGTGTCGGTGAACCACATGCCGCCGTCCCGGTCGAACACCAGGTCGTTGGGGCCCCGCAGAGGGATGTCGCCGCAGGCGCGGTAGAGAACCTCAGACTGTCCTGTGATCAGGTCGACGGCCTCGACCCAGCCGCCGACGTAGTCGGCGGGCGTCAGGCCCGGCACGAGGGTATCGCCGACCTGGTTGAACACGAAGCCGCCGTTGTTGCAGATGTAGCAGCGGCCGTCGGGCCCGATGGCCGCTCCGTTGGGCCCACCGGCCAGTTGCGCCACCACCTGGGTCGAACCGTCGGGTGCGACTCGCGTCAGCGACCTGCGCTGCATCTCCACCACGAGCACGCTGCCATCGAGCATGGCCACCGGCCCCTCGGGGAAGAGCAGGCCGCTCGCGATGACGCGATGACCGCTCAACAAAGCCCTCCTCGGGCATCGCGGTGACGACGGCTCGCGACGGTGGATCGGGTGGACCGGTGAAAGATGTTGTCTTCGGCCATACGAGACAAGACGCACCACGACGCCGCATGCAAATGCACCCAGCGCTTCATGGATTCGAGCACCTTACCTTCATCGCCATCTCAAGTCAACATAGTTGTTGACTCATGGCGGCTCACGCGGCAAGATGCGTTCTCGCCTGTGCACCGTTCGCGTCGAAGCGAACGGCAGCGCACTCTTGTCGGCCGTTCTTGGAGCACTTGGTGCCGGTGACCAAACCCGCGGTGTACATCGAATCGGCGGCGCTCGACATCGGGTGGCGCGACGAAAGCCGCAACCTTTCGGAGCTGATTTTCCGCACGGTGCGACGCGCCCTCGACGAAAGCCTCGAAGGCCTTCAGGGCATCGAATCCGTCGTCCTGGCGGCGCACGACCTGGTCGACGGCCGCTCGCTGTCCAGCATGGTCACCGCGCCGGCCGCCGGCGCCTACCTGCGCGACGAGATCCGCTACGGCGACGATGGCGCGGCCGCCTTCGCCGCCGCGGTCGTGCGCATCGAGGCCGGCGAGGCGAGCCGCTCGATCGTGGCCGCCTGGGGACGCGCCAGCGAGCACGACGTCGATGCCGTATCGCGCGCCCTCTTCGATCGTTTCTGCATGTCGCCGCTTGGCTTCGATGAACTCGCCGTGTCGGCCATGCGCGCGCAGGCGTGGATGCAAGCCGGCGGTCGCGGCGCGGACCGGCTGCCGGCCGTGCGCCGACGGCGCGACGCGGCTGCCGCAAACCCGCGTGCCGTGCGCGGCCCGTCGCGCGCGTCAACGCCGGCGTACCCGCTCTCGGCCGACGACCTGCCCGTCTGGGCCGACGTGGTCGCGGCCGTTGTCCTGTCGTCCAAGGGCGGCTGCGCGCGGGTGACCGGCATGGGCCAGTCCTCGGAGCCGTTCGCGATCGGCGAGCGCGATCTGGCGGCGATGCCGGGCGTGCGCCGCGCCGCGGAGATAGCTCTGCGCGAAGCCCGCCTGTCGCCGATCGATCTGGACGTCGTCGAAGTCGACGGCCTCACCTCCTTCGACGAAGCGATTGCGCTGGAGGCGATCGGCCTCGCGCCCCGGGGGCAGGGCCTGGCGGTGCTCGCCAGCGATTCCCGCATCAACGCCTCGGGCGGCAGTGCCGCGGGGTATTGCGCCCCAGCGATGGGCCTGACGCGCATCGTCGAGGCGACGCTGCAGATTCAGGGCCGCGCCGGCGCGATTCAGCTGCCGCGCGCGCGCAGAGCGTTCGCGCTCGGAACCTCCATCGTCGCCGCGCAGACCCAGACTGCCATCGTCCTGGAGGCCGCGTGACCGCGCAGCGTGGAGCCCCGCAGTGAGCAGCGTCGCCATTGTCGGCGTCGGGCAGACCCCCTACCGTCGCAGCCACCCCGACAAGAGCTCGCGCGAACTCATCTGGGCCGCCGCGAAGGAGGCGCTTGACGACGCGCAATTGTCGATCGACGACATCGACCTGGTGGTCGCAGGTGTCGCGCCGGATGCACTGGGCGGCGAAGCCTCGGTCGAGCGATCCGGGATCATGGGCCGCGGCAAGCCCTTCATGCGCGTCAACACCGGCGGTGTGACCGGATCGTCGACCGTCTTTGCAGGCGCGTCCTACATCCGGGCCGGGCGGGCCAAGGCGGTGCTCGTGTTCGCGCTCGAGCGCATGGGCCAGGCGACGAGCTCGCAGCAGGTCTTCAACACGATCTTCGACCCGATCTACGAGAAGGACTTTCCGCTGACCACGATCACGATGGCGGCGTTGCGTGCGTCGATGTTGATGCGGCTGTACGGCTACACGCACCGCCATTGGGCCGAGATCGCGGCACGCAATTATCGCCATGCGGCGCGCAACCCGCTGGCTCACTTCCGGCGCGAGGTGACGCCCGAAGAGGTGTTGCAGTCGCCGCTGCTGGCCTGGCCGATCCATCGCATGGAGGCCTGCCCGATGTCGGAAGGGGCCTGTGCCATGGTGCTGGTCGCCGGGGACCAGGTCGCATCGCGCAAGCCCGTGTGGATCCAGGGCTACGGGTCCACGTCCGACAGCTACGCGATGGGCGACCGCATCCATCGCCCCGAGGCCACGCTGGTGGACTTGCTGTCGCTGCGCCTGTCCGCGCAGAAGGCGTACAAGGAGGCCGGTGTGATCGATCCGCGCAGGCAGGTGCGCGTATTCGAGCTCTATTCGGCGTTCTCCAGTGCGGAAGCGATGGCCTACCCGGCACTCGGTTTGTGCACCTCCGCCGGGGGCCCGGCCTTCGTCGAGCAGCAGCTCGTCGATCCGTCGCTGCCAGTATTCAATCCGTCGGGCGGGCCGCAAGGCGCCAATCCCGTTAGCGCCACCGCGATGGTGCGCATTGCCGAATGCGCGCTGCAGGTGCGCGGCACCGCGGGCGAGCGTCAGATCGACAATGTCGAGCGCGCCGTGGCCACCGGCCAGGGTGGCGCCACGCAGTTCTCGACGGTGTGCGTGCTCGGCCGCCACCCCACTTCCTGAGGAGCCCCACGTTGAGCGCATCCGACCTCATTACGATTCATGGCAGCTGGAACTTCAACTACACCTACTTCGCCGGCGAGGCGGCCACGCGCTTCTTTCGCGAGATCGGCCAGCACCGCCGCATCATGGGCACGCGTTGCCCGGCCTGCCGGCGCCTGCTGGTGCCGGCGCGCTCGTTCTGCGACGCCTGCATGGAGCACACGACAAGCTGGGAGGCCGTGGGGCCGGAGGGCACGCTCGAGACCTTCACGATCATCACGACGGCCTTTCCGGGGTTGCCGCCGCCACCGATCGTGATGGCCTACGTGACGCTCGACGGCGCGGATACCGCGCTCATCAACGTCGTGCGTGGCGAGGATCTGAGCGACATCGAGGCCGCGGCCACGCGCCTCAATGTCCAACCGCGGGTGGCCCTTCGCTTCGTCGACGATCCCCAGGGCCGCATCACCGACTTCTGGTTCGAGCTCCTGCCCACGGCAGCCGTGGCCGCTGCGAGCGCCGACCGAGCCAGTGCATGACAAGCGTCGCCATGCACCGGGTCAATAGCATCTCGGGCAAGGCGGCCATCGTCGGCATCGGCGAAACCGCGTACCTGCGCGGCACTGATCAGTCGGTCCTGCAGATGATCCTCACGGCGAGCATGGCGGCCATCAAGGACGCGGGCCTGAAGCCCTCTGACGTCGACGGCATCATTCCGCCGCCGGGCTTCGTCGCCTGGGATGAGATCGCGGCGCACCTGGGCGTGCCCGATGTACGCTACACCGCGTGCCCGCAGATGGGCGGCGCCAGCCCGACGGCGGCACTCATCAACGCCGCAATGGCGGTGGCCACCGGCATGGCCAGCGTGGTGCTGCTGCCGATCGGCTGGAACGGCTACTCGGCCCTGCGGCCGCGGCCCGACGCGCGCCCGAACCGGCGCCGCTTTTCGGCCGCGTTCTTCCAGGTGGTGAAGAACTACTACGCCCCCTACGGCTTGCGCTCGGCGCCGTGGTGGTACTCGCTGTACCTGCAGCGTTACGTCAAGCAGTACGACGTGCCGCCCGAGGCGGCAGGCGCCGTGGCGCTGGCCTGCCGGGCGCATGCCCAGCTCAACGACAAGGCGCTGATGCGGGGCCGGCCGCTGACGATGGACGAGTACCTGGCCTCCACGTTCATCAGCGAGCCCCTTCGCAAGCTCGACTGCTGTGTGGAGACCGACTGCGCCGCGGCGGTCATCGTCACCACGGCCGAGCGCGCGAAAGACATGCCCCACGCGCCGGTGATCGTGCTGGGGGGCGCCGAAGGCCACCCCGACCGGCCCGACGAGCTGATCAACCGCAAGGACGTGCTGGACCTCGGCCTGGACCGTGCAGCGCCGCGCGCCTTCGCGATGGCCGGCGTGAAGCCGCACGACATGGACTTCCTGCAGGTCTACGACTGCTTCACCTACGTGGCGCTGTTGGAGCTAGAGGCGCTGGGCTTCGCGCCGCGCGGCGGTGCCGCGGACTTCGTCAAGGACGGCAACATCCAGCTCGGCGGCAAGTACCCGATGAATACGCACGGCGGGTTGATGTCGCAGGGCCACTGCTGGGGCATGAACCACATCGTCGAGGCAACGCGCCAATTGCGCCACGAGGCCGGTGCAGCGCAGGTGAAGGACTGCGAGCTCGGCCTGGTCACCGGCTACGGCGACCTCGGCGACGCCAGCATCGCCATCCTCGCAAGGCGAGCTGCATGAGCGCCTCGCCGCACGTGATGATCCCCAAGCCGGACGAGCTCGACCTCGAGTTCTACCTGGCCGTCGTCAAGGCAGGCGTGTTGTGCCTGCAGCAATGCAGTGCCTGCAGCGCGCACACGCACCCGCCCCGCTACTACTGCCCGCGGTGCTCGGCCGGCGCGTTCACGTTCGTGCCCGTGAGCGGTAGGGGCACGGTGTACTCGTACACCGTTTCGCACGTGAGCGTCGAGCCCGCGTGGCAACCGTTCCTGCCGTACCTGACGCTCGTGGTCGAGCTGGCCGAAGGCCCGCGCATCGTCGCGACGGCGCGCCACCTGCGCGCGCAGGACGTCCGGCTCGGCATGCCGGTGCGCGTCGTCACCGAGAACAAGTCACCCGAGTTCGCCATCTTCTGGGCCGAGCCCGCCGACGCATGAACGACACCACCATCACCCCAGAGTCGCCCGTCCTGTTCTCGGTCGAGAACGGCATCGCGCTGGTCACGCTCAACCGGCCGGCCAAGATGAATGCGCTCAACCCGGAAATGATCGTCCGGCTCGCGCGCTGCTGGGACGCCATCCAGGCCGACCCGGCGGTGCGGGTGGCGATCCTCACCGGTGCCGGAGATCGCACGTTCTGCGCCGGGGCCGACCTTGGCCGGCTCACGCCGCTGCTCACACGGGCGCGCCAAGCCGAGGACGAGTGGGACGAGGCGCTGCTCGCCGAGCCCAAAATCCTCAACCGCGCGATGCTGCGCCGCACGGACTTCACCACGCCGGTGATTGCTGCAGCACGCGGCACCGTGGTGGCCGGCGGCATGGAGCTTGCGCTGGCGTGCGACCTGCGCGTGGTGGCCCACACCACCACGCTGGGCCTGGCCGAGGTCAAGCGCGGCCTGATTCCGGCGGCTGGCGGCATCGCCCGCTCCTCGCGTCAGCTCGGCTGGGCGGCGGCCGCGGAGATCCTGCTCGTCGGCGATCAGATCTCGGCGGCGGAGGCCTACCGCATCGGGCTGGTCAACCGCGTTGTCGCCGCGGACGAGGTGCTGCCGACCGCGCGCGCGCTGGCCGAGAAGATGGCGCAGAACTCGCCGCTGGCCATGCGCAAGGCCAAGGAGGCGATGGTGGCCTCGTCGGGGCGCTCGCTCGAGGATGCCTTCGGCGTCGAGGACCAGTGCATCAAGCTCATGCTGCGCTCGGAAGACGCGCGCGAGGGTTCGCGCGCCTTCATGGAGAAGCGGCGCCCGAACTTCACGGGCAAGTAGCGCGGGCGGGCTATGCCAGCGCCTGCAGTTGCGCCGCCTCCTCGCGCAGGCGCTCCGGCGACCCCAGCGCCTGGTAGTTCCAGGCAATGCGCTTGAACCAGTAGTGCAGGCCGAGTTCGTCGGTGATGCCCGTGCCGCCGTGCACCTCCGTGGCCGTGCGCGACACGAAACGGGCCGCCTCGGCGATGTAGGCCTTGGCGTGCACGCTGCACAGCGAGGCGTCGGACCGATGTTGGTCGAGTGCATAGCCGGCATACCAGAGCAGTGCCCGCCCCGGCTCGAGCTCGGCCGCCATGTCGGCGCACAGGTGCTTCACCGCCTGGAAGGACCCGATCGGCCGGCCGAACTGCTCGCGCACCTTCGCGTACGCGACGGCCTGGTCGAGCATCTGCCAGGCGGCGCCGAGCATGTCGGCGGCCAGCACGACGCGGGCGGTATCGGCAAGGTGGCGTGTCGTGGCGGCGCTCGCGCCTGCGAGCCGCTTGCCGACCACGGCGTCGAAGACCAGCTTGGCGCTCGACCGCGTGCGGTCCACCGTGTCAAGCGTGATGACGGCGAAGCCCGGTGCGTCGCGGTCGACCAGGTGCAGGCCACCGTCCTGATCCATGACCAGGAAGCTCGCAGCTCCGGCGGCGTCGACCACGAACAGCGCACGGCCGTGCAGTCGGCCGTCGCGGAAGGAGACGCCCGCCCCGGCGCGGCCACCCGCCGTGCGTTCGGACAGGCCCACCCCGATGCGCAACGCGCCCGCCGCAATGCGTGGCAGCAGCTCGCGCTGCTGCGTGGCGTTGCCGGCCGCAGCAATCGCCAGCGGCGCCAGCACCGCGGACCCGAGGAACGGGGCCGGCACCGCATGTTTGCCGAACACCTCGGCCACCAGGGCCGCGTCGAGGATGCCCAGCCCGAGCCCGCCGTGCGACTCGCCGACAAGGACACCGGGCACGCCGAGCTCGACGAGACCCTGCCAGACGTCGTCCGCGAACGCGCCGGGCGCCTCGGCATGGCGGCGCACGCGCGCTAGCGGGCTGATCGTCGCCAGCGCCCTGTCGAGCGAGGCCTGGAGTTGCAGTTGCTCGGTGGTCAGGCTGAAATCCACGTCGACCCCTATGCAACCCGGGCGAGCTTCGGCTCGCGCGGCAGCCCCAGAGCGCGTTCGGCAATGATGTTCTTCTGGATCTGCGCCGTGCCGCCGCCGATGATCATGCCGATGTCGAACATGTTGCGGCGCGGCCAGGCGCCGTGCGCGCGGGCCTCCTCGCTCTCCGCAGCCAGCAGCCCCATCTCGCCCATCGCGTCCACGGCCAGTGCCGAGAGCTGGTAGTTGATCTCGCAGGTCTGCAGCTTGACGATCAGCCGCGCCAGGCCGGCTTCGCGGCCCTGCGCCGAGGCCGTGAGCAGGCGCATGCCGTGGAACTGCATCGCGAGTACGCGTGCCTGCAGCCGCATCGCGCGCTGGCGGAAGGCCGGCATGTCGATCGCGCGCACCCCGTCGAGCGTCTCGGTCTTCATCAGCTCGAGGATCGAATTCATGCGCGCCATTGACGCGTTGGGGTCGCCCAGCATGCCGCGCTCGTGCTTGAGCGTCGAGTTCGACACGCTCCAGCCCTGCCCGCGCGCACCGACGATCTGCGTCATCGGCACGCGCACGTCGGTGAAGAAGACCTCGTTGAACTCCGAGGCGCCGGTCATCGTCTTCAACGGGCGGACTTCGATGCCCGGCGTGCGCATCGAGAAGATCAGGTAGCTGATGCCGAGGTACTTGTTCGGCGCATCGAGCTCGGTACGCACCAGTGCGAACATCATGTCGGCGGCATGGGCCGTGGTGGTCCAGATCTTCTGGCCGTTGATGACGAAGTCGTCGCCGTCCTCGACCGCGCTGGTCTTCAGCGACGCGAGGTCCGAGCCCGCGCCGGGCTCGGAGTAGCCCTGGCACCAGATGACTTCGCCGCGCAGCGTCGGCGCGATCCACTGTCGCTTCTGCGACTCGGTACCGAGCTCGAGCAGCGTGGGCACCAGCATCGAGATGCCCTGGTTGACGAGGCCCCAGGGCGCCTTGGCGCGCGAGAACTCCTCGGCGATGACCTGCGACTTCAGGATGTCGGGTTCGGCACCGAAGCCGCCGTACTCCCTCGGGATGGTGCGGGCTGCACAGCCGTGCTCGATCAGCTTGGCCTGCCAGGCCTGTGCCTCGGGCGTCGGCCGATTGACACCGAAAGGCTTGGGGTAGTGGCCGGCGTTCGTAGCCAGGAAGCTGCGCACCTCCTGGCGGAAGGCCTCGTGCTCGGGGCTGGAGCGCAGGTCCATGCCGGTTGCTCCGGTTCAGTCCTCGAGCGTGCCCTGCAGGCGTTCGACCGCGAGCAGGTAATCGCTCATGAACTCCAGCATCACGGCCTTCGTGCTGTGCATGGAGTTCATCAGGCCCACGCCCTGGCCGACGAAGTAGCTCGCCAGCTCCTTCGCACCGGCGTGCCCGCCGTTGGCCAGCTTCAGCACCTTGCTCATCGACGTGTCCGACACCATCGACTGCAGCGGCATGGGCAGTGGCCGCGGGGCGCCGTCCTGCTCCCAGGCGTCGGTCCAGGCCGAGCGCAGCTGGCGGCAGTATTTGCCGGTGCGCGACTTGGAGCGGATGGTGCCGGCCGACGTGGCGGCGAGCATCTTCTCCTTCACCACCGGCGAGGTCTCCGCCTCCGATGTGGTGAGCCACACCGATCCCGTCCAGGCGCCCGCGGCGCCCATGGCCATGCAGGCGGCCATCTGCCGGCCGGTGACGATGCCGCCGGCCGCCAGCACCGGCAGCGTGCTGCCGATGCCGCGCAGCGCCTCGATGACTTCAGGCACGAGCACGATCGTGCCCACTTCGCCGCAGTGGCCGCCGGCCTCGGTGCCGGCGGCGATGATCACGTCCACGCCGGCACGGGCCTGGCGGATCGCGTGCTCCGGCGAGCCGACCAGAGCGCCCACTGCCACGCCGGCGCTGCGCGCGCGCTCGATCATGACCGGCGGGGCCGGGCCCAGCGCATTGGCGACCAGCGCCACGGGGTGGCTGAAGGCCACGTCGAGCAGGTTCTGTGCACCCTGCTCGCGGATATTGCGCGTGATCTTCGAGCCGCGCTCGAAGCGCTCGTCGGTCAGGTCCGACACGTCGATGCCGTGCTCGGCGAGGATCCGGCGCGCGAAGGCCTTGTGCTCGGCGGGAATGCGCGCCGCCGCCTGCGCGACCGTCTCGCCCGTGCCCTGGCCCTCGAACTTGGCCGGGACGATGAAGTCCACGCCGTAGGGCTTGCCGTCCACGTGCTCGTCGATCCACTTGAGCTCGGCCTCGAGTGCCTCGGGCGAGCGCACGTCGACCGCGCCGAATACGCCCATCCCGCCGGCCCTGGACACCTCCACCACCACGTCGCGGCAGTGCGAGAACGCGAAGAGGGGAAACTCGATGCCGAAGCGGCTGCACAAAGCTGACTTCATGTCGATGTCCTGCGTCTTTCTTCCGTCACACGGGCCAGCGCCAGGGCCTGCAGCGCCTTGAGATCCGGCTTCGCATTGGGCCCGCGCCCGATCGGCGCGACGAGCACATGGCGCGGCGCCTTGTAAGTCGACAGCCGCGCCTTCACGAAACCGATGACGTCGGTACCGTCGAGCGTCGCGGCCGGCTTCGGCTCGACGATCGCCACCACGGACTGGCCGAAGCGCTCGTCGGGGATGCCGACGACCACCGCGTCGTACACGTCCGGGTGTTCCTTCAATACCGTCTCGACCTCTTCGGGAAAGACCTTCTCGCCGCCGGTGTTGATGCAGCCGGAACCGCGACCGAGCAGTTGCACCGTGCCGTCGGCGTCCACGGTGGCCCAGTCGCCGGGAACGACGAAGCGCACGCCATCGATCACGCGGAACACGCTGGCGGACTTCACCGGGTCGCCGTAGTAGCCGAGCGCCTGGCGCCCGCCGATGGCCAGCACACCGGCCTGGCCGGAGCCGGGAACCACGTCACGGCCGTCCTCCGTGATCACGCGCGTGTCGGCCTTGGCCTTGAAAGTCGCCGTCGATGTGGCCTGGCCGCTGGCCGTGACGTTGCGGCCGACCGACATGGATTCCGTCGCGCCGAAGATGTCGCTGATCACGACGCGGGGCAGGTGGCGCAGGATCGCGTGTTTCACGTCGGCGCTGAAGACCACGCCGCTGGACATGATCGTGCGCAGCGACGACAGATCCCAACGACCTGGGTTCGCGTCGAGCGCGGCCAGCACCGGGCGTGCGAATGCGTCGCCCACCCACATCAGGCTGGCCACGCGGTCGCGCTGGACGGTGTCGAGCAGGTCGATCGAATCGAAGCTGCGCTTCTCGAGGTGCGAAATGTGGCCGCCGCGCGCCAGCACGAGAAAGCAGGTCAGCAGCCCGGCGCCGTGCATCAGCGGTGCGGCCGACAGGTGCGCCCGCCCGTTGCGGACAACGCCCGCACGCACGAAGTCCAGATCGGGGATGTCGGGGTACTGGTCGCCACGCTCGGTGTTCAGCCGCACGAACAGGTCGTCCTGGCGCCACATCACCCCCTTGGGCATGCCGGTGGTGCCGCCGGTGTAGACGAGGATCATGTCGTCGCCGTCGGGCTGCCAGGGCACCGTCGGCACCGCGGCGTCGTTCGCGGCCGTCTCGTAGGGCGTGGCCCAGGCCGGGCACGGCCCACTGCCGTCGTCCACCCACAGCCACTGTCGCACGCGCGGCACGCGGGACCGGAGCTGCTCGATGGTGGCAACGAACGCGCCGTGGAACACGACGCAAGCCACGTCACCGTTCTGCCACAGATAGACCAGCTCGTCAGGGCCGTAGCGGAAGTTGGTGTTGAGCGGGACGAAGGCGCCCTTGAAGCAGGCGAGGATCGACTCGAGGTACTCCGGCGTGTTGTACAGGTACTGCGCAACCTTGTCTTGGCGCTGTAGTCCCGCAGCAGCGAGGTGCCGCGCGAGGCGCTCGGTACGCGTGTCGATCTCGTGCCAGCTCAGGCACCGAGCGCCGTGGACCAACGCCGGTGCGGAGGGAACCTCCTGCGCGACCAGCTTGAAGATGTTCGCGAAATTCCACCCCGGCATTGCGACTCTCCTGTGGTGTGGCGACCGTCGCGCACGACGTGCCCGACCTGCCCACGCAGTATAAGTCAACACAGTTGTTGATCCAACCCGCGGGCCGCTAGGCGGCCGCGTCGCGCGATGCCTGCTTGATGACCTCCAGCGATGACGGATTGTCCAGCGAGGACAGATCGCCGGTCGGCATGCCGCAATACACACCGCGCAGCACGCGCCGCATGATCTTGGCCGTACGGGTCTTGGGCATCTCCCTGACCACGTGCACGCGCGACGGGCGCAGCGCGCGGCCGAGGCGCTGCTCCGCGAAGCGGGCCACCTCCTGAGAGAAGCCCTCGTTGCCGACCGCTGCACCGCCCGCGATCACGAAGACCACCAGCATCTGGCCCTTGGCGGGGTCGTCCACGCCGATGGCGGCGCACTCGGTCACGCCCTCAAGTTCCATCAGCACGTTCTCGATTTCGGCGGGACCGATGCGCTTGCCGGCGAGCTTGAGCGTGTCGTCGGAGCGGCCTCGCATGAAGAACTCGCCTTTCTCGTTGCGTATCGCAAGGTCTCCATGGACCCAGATGCCCGGGATCGTGCGCCAATAGGTGTCGAGGTAGCGTTCGTCGTCGCGCCAGAACGAGTTCGTCATGCCGACGAAGGGTTCGCGCACGACCAGCTCGCCAACCTCGTCGAGAATCGGCGTACCCGCGGCGTTCACTACGTCCATCGCAATGCCCGGGCACGCCGTGTTGAAGCCACCCGGCGGGATCGGCTTGACGATGACGCTCGCGACCAGGCCGCTCGAGGCCTCGGTACCGCCGGAAAAATTGATGAGTGGCGCGACGTCCCGCCCGAAGTGGTGCGCATGCCAGGCAAAGTGCTCCGGGTCGATCACCTCGCCACCGGTGATCATCAGACGAACCGTGGACAGGTCGCCGGCCGTAGCGGCCTGCGCATTGGCCGCAAAGCCGCGGATCATGGTCGGCGCCGTGCCGAAGTGCGTGACGCTGTGCCGCCCGATCATGTGCGCCATGCGCGACCAATCCGGGAAATCGGGCGCCCCGCTATAGCAGACCATGGTCGCGCCGCGCATCATTGTGGCCGTGATGATGAGCGCACCGGCCACCCATCCCATGTCTGCGGGCCAGAAAAACTTGTCGCCGGGCTTGATGTCGAAGTGGACGATGCCGTCGTGTAGCACCTTGAGCGGAAAGCCGCCGTGCGTGTGCACCGTGCCCTTGGGCTTGCCCGTTGTGCCGGACGTGAAGAACACCATGACCGGTTCGTGCGTGTCCATCTGCACCGCGCCGCGGTCCGGCCCCGGGTCGACCGAAACGGTGGACCAGGCGATCGCGCCGGGCGGCACGGCCTCGTCGGGGGCCAGCTTGAGGATGAACAGATCGACCGGCTGGGCCGCCTGCACGCTCAGCGCCGTGTTGATCGTCTCGAGTCGCTTGCCGCGGCGCGTGAAGCCGGAGGTCATGATCAGCGCGCGCGCGTCGCAGGCCCGGATCCGTGAAACGATCGGGTCGACCCCGAAGCCGCTGAACAGCGGCATCACCACGGCGCCCATGTACGACACGGCGATCATCGTGACGACGGCTTCGATCCCAGGCTCCATCAGGTAGGCCACGCGATCGCCGCGGCGCAGGCCGATCTTCTCGAGCCCCGCCGCAAAGGCGCGCACGCGGTCGTGCAGTTCGGCGTAGCTGAGCTGCGTCACGTCTCCTTCCTCGGTCTCGGCCACGACCGCCGGGCGCGAGGCCCATTGCGGGTCCTTGGCCCACTTGAAGATGGTGTCCGTCCAGTTGAGCCGGCCGCCGACGAACCAGCGTGGAAACTCGCGACCGGCGCTGAAGTCGGCGAAGGCCTCGTAGGGCTTGGACCAGACGACGCCGCTGTAGTCGAGCACCGCCTTCCAGTATTGGTCGGGATGCTCGACCGAGTAGCGGTAGTAGGCCTCGTAGTCCTCGGCACCGACCCGGGCCATGAGCTCGATCAGGTTCGAGCGGGCGATCTGTTCGGGGCTCGGATACCAGACCTTGGTGTTGCTGTCGATCATGGCGTGAACCTGCTCGGTGTGTCGGTGGTGGGCGGCTTGCGGTCTGTGGCAGGGGTCGTCAGAACGCGGGCGGCCGCTTCTCGCGGTGTGACGCGAGCCCTTCCTTGGGCTCCGGACCGCCAAAGGTGAAGAACTGCAGCGCCGTGGACGCGTCGAAGGCTGGCCCGGCCATCCGCAGCCAGTTGTTGAGTGCGTATTTCGTCGTCTGGATCGCGAGCGGGGCGCCCTGCGCGAGCTTGGTCGCGATGCGCAGCGCGGTCGCGTCGAGATCGTCGTCGTCCACGCACATCGACACCAGACCGATTTCGGCTGCCGTCTCCCCCGTCAGCTGCTCGCAGAGCAGCAGGTAGTACTTCGCACGCGCCATGCCGCACAGCAGCGGCCACAGGATGACCGCGTGGTCGCCCGCGCACACGCCCAGGCGCGTGTGCGCATCGACGAGCTTCGCCGACTTCGCGGCGATCGAGATGTCGGCCAGCAGCCCGATCGACAGACCACCGCCCGCCACGGCGCCTTGCATGGCCGACACGATGGGCTTGCTGCAGTTGATGATGTTGTAGACCAGATCGCGCGCCTCGCGCCAAGCGCGGGTGCGCGTCTCGAAGTCGTCGATGATCGCCTCGACGAACTCGAACTCGCCGCCGACGGAGAACGCCTTGCCGGCCCCGCCGATGATCACCGCGCGCACGCTCGGGTCACCATCGACGTCGCGCCAGACCTCTGTGAGCTGGGTGTGCGCCTGCGGCGTCAACGCGTTCAAGCGCTCGGGGCGATTGATGCGGATGCGCAGCACGTGCTGTGCCGGCCGGTCGAAGAGCAGGGTCGTGTACTTCGCGTAGCGATCGTCCATGGTCAAACTCCGAGGTAGGCGCTGCGCACCCGTGTGTCGTTGAGCAAGTCGGACGCCGCCCCCTGTGCCGCAACGGCGCCGAGATCGAGCACGTAGGCTCGATCGGCGGTTGACAGCGCCCGCTCGGCGTTCTGCTCGACCAGCAGCACGGCGATGCCCTTGCGGCGGATCTGGTCGAGGATGCGGAAGATCATCGTCACGACCATCGGGGCCAAGCCGAGGGACGGTTCGTCCAGCATGAGCAGGCGCGGCCGGCCCATGAGTCCGCGACCGATGGCCAGCATCTGCTGCTCGCCGCCGGACAGCGTGCCGGCCCGCTGGTCCATGCGCTCGCCCAGGAGCGGGAACATGGCCAGCACGTCCTGCAGATCCTGTGCGGCATCCTCGCCGGGCGGCCGGCAGTACATGCCCAGCAGCAGGTTGTCACGCACCGTCATGCGGCCCAGCACCATGCGCCCTTCGGGCACATGGACGACGCCACGGCGCACGATCTCGTCCGGGCGCAGGGCCGCGAGATCGGCCCCGTCGTACAGAATTCTTCCCGCGGCCGGGCGGACCAGCCCGGAGATCGTGCGCAGCAGCGTGGACTTGCCGGCCCCGTTGGGCCCGATCACAGCGACGAGTTCGCCGACGGCAACTTCGAGATCGACCGCCCGCAGCGCCACGCTGCCGCCGTAGCTGACGTCAACGGCCTCGACCTTCAGCATCTCAGGCCGCCTCGCCCAGGTAGGACTTCACCACCGCCGCGTCGCTCGCGATCTCGGCGGGGGTGCCTTCGGCGATCTTCATGCCGAAGTCGAGCACGGCGATGCGGTCGCACACGTTCATCACCAGCTTCATGTGGTGTTCGATCAGCAGGATGCCGACGCCGTCGTCGCGGATGCCGCGGATGGTGCGCATCAGGCTCTCGATCTCCACCGGGTTCATGCCCGCCGCCGGCTCGTCCAGCAACAGGATCTTGGGGCGGGTGGCAAGCGCGCGGGCAATCTCGAGCCGCTTCTTCTCGCCGTAGGACAGTGACTCGGCCGGCGCATGCCGCCGCGGCGTCAGCGACAGGCGCTCGATCAAGGCGTGCGCCTCCTGCAGGCGCCGATCCTCGGCGTCCGAGCGCAGGGCGTTGAAGAACGCAACGCGAGACTCACAATGGATAGATTGGCCGACCCTGACGTTGTCGAGCACCGAGTGGCCACCAAAGAGGCGCAGGTTCTGGAAGGTCCGCGCCAGCCCGCAGCGCACGATCTGTTCCGGCTTGGCGTGCGTGACGTCGCGCCCGTCCAGCGTCACGGTGCCGGCGGATGCGCGATAGATGCCGCTGAGCAGGTTGACCGTGGTCGTCTTGCCAGACCCGTTGGGCCCGATCAGGCCAACGATCTCGCCCGCAGCGACAGACAGTTCCAACCCCGCGAGGGCGTGGACACCGCCGAAGGATTTCGCGAGCTGTCTAGCGTGCAGCATGGGGCCCCGTTCCCTTGGCAGGCCCGGCCGCGGGGGTGTCGGCACGCGGCGGCCGGCCCAGGCTCGCCCACAGGCCCTCAACACCGCGCGGGAACAGGGCGGCAATGGCCAGCACGATGAGGCCATAGACGACCATCTTGAAGTCGCCCGCGAAGCCGAGCATGTTGGGCAGGATGGTCAGCAGGATGGCGCCCGCCACGGGCCCAAGGAAGCTCTGTGAACCGCCCACGGCAATGAAGAACACCGAGATCAGGCCGAGGTGGAAGCCGAAGTTATCCGGCGTCACGGACGAGACATAGGTGCCATACAGGCCACCGCCGACGGCAGCGACCGCCGCGCCGAGCGCGAAAGCACCGACCTTCATCTTCACGATGTCCACGCCGGCGCAGGCCGCCGCCGTCTCGTCCTCGCGCAGCGCCTTGGCCGACAGGCCGAAGCGCGAGCGCTCTAGCCATGCAAAGAGTGCGATCAGGATCAGGTCGACCGCGAAGATCTGGACCCAGCTCGCCAGCACCGGGATGCCGCGAAAGCCCAGCGGGCCGGCGGGCCCCAGCATCGCCGCGCCCGAAGGGATCTGCAGGGTGAAGTTGTTCCAGAACACGCGCACCACCTCCGCGAATGCGACGGTGGCCAGCGCAAGATAGATGCCGCGGATGCGCAGGCAGGGGTAGCCGAGCACGACGCCGATCAGTGCGCACAGGCCGGCGGCGGCCAGCAACGCGATGGCCAGCGGCATGCCGTACAGGGCCACAAGGATGCCGGTCACATAGGCCCCGATCGACCAGAAGCCGACCTGCGCCAGCGAGAACTGGCCGACCATGAAGGTGGCATACACCGACAGTGCCAGGATGATGTTGAGGCCGCAGGTCTCCGCGATGCTCAGGGCGTAGCTCATAGCTTCAGTCGCGCCCGGCGTCGCCGCGCTGGAACAGGCCTTGCGGGCGAACCACCAGCACGGCAAACAAGACAATGAACAGCACGGCTTCCTTCATGGATGCGGAGACGGTCCCCACGATCGTCATTTCGATCATGCCCACCAGCAGGCCGCAGATCATCGCGCCATACAGGCTGCCCAGGCCAGCCAGCACGATCACCACGAACCCCGTCAGCAGGAGGTTGGCTCCCATGTAGGGTCCGATGGTGCCGCTCGATATGCCGATCAGGCAGCCCGAGGCGCCTGCGATTGCGGAGGCCACGGCGAACACGGCGATCTCCACCTTGCGCACGTTGATGCCGAGCAGCCAGGCCATCGTCGGGTTTTCTTCCACGGCGCGGATCGCCCGCCCCATGGCGCTTTTCTTGATCCACCAATGCAGCGACAACATCAGTGCGCCCGCGACGACAAAGTTCACCACGTGAGCACCACGGATCAGCACAGGACCGACGTTGAAGACCAGGTCCTCCAGCGGCGACGGGTAGGGCGAGAACTCGGGCGAGAACAGCGCGACCTTGCGGCTGATCTGCACGAACAGCTCCTCGAGGATGAGCGCCACCGCTGCGCTGGTCATGAACGGCGCCAGCGGCGACGCGTTGCGCAGCGGCGCGAAGGCCACGGCCCACGCGACGACGCCGGCCACCGCGCCTGTGAACAGGGAGGCCGCGAAGGACAGCGCCAGCACGGGGTAGCTGGACTTGCCGCCGAGCCTGAGGCTGATGTAGGCCCCCGCGAACGCCGCCACCATGATGATGGCGCCGTGCGCGATGTTCAGCCGGTTCAGAACCCCGAAGATCAGCGTGAACCCGATCGCGACCAGCGAGTAGGTCGCGCCGGACAGCAGGCCGCCAATGAGATATTCGAGGACGATCATGGCAGCCCGGCGCCCGCTTGCCCCACCCGCCCTCGGGGGGAGAGCGGTGCCGTCAGTTCTTGCTGCCCTTCCAGACGACGAACTGGCCGTCCTTGGCCACCAGAACCACGCCCAGCTTCGGCGTCTCGCGGTCGGCGGTGAACGCCACCTTCTGACCGACCGGGCTGGTGATCGACGTCACGGCGAGCGCATCGCGGAACTTCTTGCGGTCGGCGGCCAGCGTCTCCGGCGTGTTCTTGATGCCCGAGCGCTCGAGTGCGTCCTTGATGAGGTAGCCCGCTTCGTAGCCCATCACGCCGAAGAACGTGATGTCCTGGTTGAGACGCTTCTTGTACTCGGCGGCCAGCGGGGCGATCTGCGGCGACTGCGGATCGAAGGCTCCCGCGGCCACCATGCCGTCGATTGCGTCCGCGCCCGACTGCATGGCCTCGGTGGTGACGGAAGACTGGTTGCCGACGAACAGCTTGGGCTTGAGCTGGCGTCGCTTGGCTTCCTTCATGAAACCCACCGTACCCAGGGTGGGCGCGAACACGAACACGAGGTCGGGGTTGGCGGCCCGCACGTCGTTCACCTGGCGCGAGAACTCACGGTCCGCGGTCACCCCATCGGTCGTGACCTTGACTTCGACCCCGTTGGCCTTGAGCGCCGGGAACACGATCTTCTCGGCAACCGTCGTGTAGTAGGGGTTGTCCTTGATGATGAAGAACCCCGCCGACTTCGCGCCGGTGTCCTTGACGACGGCGCTGATCAGGTTGCCGATGACGTCTGCGTTCTCGACGAAGGAGTTGCGGAAGGCGTAGTTGGACAGCTTCGTGAGTCCCGGCGTGCCCACCGAGGAGGAATGCACCACGATCGGGTTGCCTTCCTTTTCGAGCTCGGCCAGGTAGTTGAAAACGGCGGTGCCGGCGTTCGAATTGGACAGGCCCTTGATCAGCAGCACCTTGTCGTCGAGCAGCAGCCGCTTGAGCAGGGTGACCGACTGGGCGGGATCGACGCCTGCGTCGTAGCCGTTGGGCGAAGGCGTGACGGCGATCTTTACCTTCTTGCCGTCGATGGTGACGCCGCCTGCGGCATTGATCTCATCGAACGCGATGACGGTGCCCGACATGTTGGCCAGGCCGAAGGGCGCATAGGTGCCGGTCAGGCTCTCGAGCACGCCCACGCGCACCGTGCCTTCATCCTGAAAGGCCATCACGGGCGTGGTCGCGCCGCCGGCAACGATGGCGAGCAGCAGCCCGCACAGGGTATTTCGGGAATGTCCGCAATTGCTCGCCATGTCTTCCTCTGCTTGTGAAGATTGTCGACCCGGTGCGTCGTGTGCGGTGTGTTCAGTACACCGCCTGCTTCGCGCGCACCCGCCAATAGCGGCGGCTCCTGGGCGCACCGGATGAGCGAGTGTGCGGCGATGCTAGCCTTCCGCCCACGCCGAGTCAACGACTTTGTTGACTGCGAATCCGACATGAGCTACACCGCTGGAATGTCTGCACAAAGCCAAGGCTCCCTCAGCGGGATCCGCATCGTCGAACTCGCGGGCGTGGGGCCGAGCCCCTTCGCCGCGATGCTCCTGTCCGACATGGGTGCGGACATCGTCACCGTCGACCGGCTGGTCCCGCACGGGCTGGGCGTCAAGAAGGAGCCGCGCTTCGACCCCACCACGCGGGGCCGGCCGTCGATCGCCGTCGACTTGAAGTCGCCCGAGGGGCAGTCGGTTGTGCTGCGCCTGGTGGAGGGCGCAGATGCACTGGTCGAGGGCTTCAGGCCGGGTGTGATGGAGCGCCTTGGGTTGGGGCCCGACGCGTGCTGGGCGCGCAACCCCCGGCTCGTGTTCGGACGCGCCACCGGCTGGGGACAGGACGGGCCCCTGGCGCACACGGTCGGCCACGACCTCAACTATCTGGCGATCACCGGGGCGCTGTCGATGATTGGCCCGCGCGACGGCACGCCGTCGGTGCCGCTGAACTTGCTCGGCGACTACGCGGGCGGCGGCCTGTACCTGGCACTCGGGACCCTGGCTGCGGTTCTCGAGGCTCGCCGATCGGGCCACGGGCAAGTCGTGGACGTCGCGATGGTCGACGGCATCGAGTCGATGATGACGCACTACTTTGCCTACATGGCCAGCGGGCGGTGGACCTTCGAGCGCGAGTCCAACTTCTTCGACGGTGGCGCGCCCTGGTACCGGGTGTATGAAACGAGCGACGGCAAGCACGTGTCGGTGGCTCCAGTCGAACGCAAGTTCTACAACCAGCTCCTGGCCGGCATGGGGCTCGACCCTGCGGCCGTTCCCGATCAGTTGGATCGGCACACCTGGCCTGCCTTGCGGCAACAGTTCTCCGATGTCTTTCGCAGCAAGACGCGCGACGAATGGTGCCGGATCATGGACGGTCGCGACGCGTGCTTCGCGCCGGTCCTCGACCTGCACGAAGCAGTGCAGCATCCGCACCTGGCGGCGCGTCGCGGCTTCCTGGAAGTGGACGGCGTGCTGCAGCCCGCTCCGGCACCGCGTTTCAGCCGCACGCCGTCGTCCGTACGGCGCGGCCCGCCGGTGCCCGGCGCCAACACCCAGGAGGCGCTCTCGGCATGGGGCTTCGGCGACGCCGAGATCGAGGAGTTGCGGCGCAAGGGAGCCGTGGCCTGACTGCCGGCCCCATCGACCCGTTTGGTCAACACCTTCGTTGACAATCGACGCCGGGCCTGTCAACCTGTCCGGCAAACGGCTCCTGCGAAAGGCAAGCAATGTCGGCAATCGATTCCACACGGCCCGTGCAGGCAACGACCGAGCGTGCGTCGGGTGGCACCGCGAGCCCCGCGCCGTCGAAGGCGCAGCGCCTGTCGGAGGGGCGCGATCTGGTGCGCCAATGGCTGGCGACGTTCGCGCGCGCCCTGGCGAACGCAGACGCCGACGCCATCGGCAGGCTGTTCCACGAGGACAGCTACTGGCGCGACATGCTCGCGACGCAGTGGGACTTCCGCACCCACTCAGGACGCTCCCGGATCGTGCAGGCCTGGAGCGACGCACTGGCCCGCCGCCGCGTGACCGACATCGAGCCGGAAGAGGCCGACGTCGCAGTCTTCGAACGCAAGGGATACGGGGCGTCGGTCGAGGCCTTCTTCACCTTCGAGACCGACCTCGGCCATTGCCGCGGCCACCTGCGCCTGCTCAAGCCCTCGAGCGGCCCTGGCGAGTGGAACGGCTGGACGCTCTTCACGAGCTTGGAAGATCTCAAGGGTCACGAGGAGCGGGCCGGGCGCCATCGCGATCGCAGCACGCGGCCGCACGATGCCGAGCCGGAGCCCAAGCCGCATCGCGCGCTTACCGATCCGAAGGTGCTCGTGCTGGGTGCCGGCCAGGCGGGGCTGGCCGTCGCGGCGCGATTGCAGCAGTTGGGCATCGACGCGCTCGTCGTCGACCGCGAGGCGCGGCTGGGTGACAACTGGCGCAATCGCTATCAGTCACTGCTGCTGCACAACCAGATCTGGGCCAATCACCTGCCTTACCTGCCGTTCCCGTCGTCCTGGCCCGCCTACTTGTCCAAGGACGAGATGGCCGACTGGCTCGAGGCCTACGCCAAGGTGCTACGCCTTCACGTGCAGATGTCCACGAGCGTGGCTTCGGCCACGTACGACGAACACCAGAGCCGCTGGAACGTGCGCCTGAGTGCGGCGAACGGCACAACGCACGAGATGCACCCACGGCACATCGTCCAGGCGACCGGAGTCTTCGGCATTCCGAACCGGCCCGCTTTGCCAGGGGCCAACCGGTACACGGGCCTGCTGATCCACGCCGAGGACTACAAGGACGGCTTTCCCGCCACCGGCGCGCGCGTGCTCGTCATCGGCACCGGCAGCAGCGGCCACGACGCGGCCCAGAGCCTGACCCATCGCGGCGCGCAGGTGACCATGCTTCAGCGCTCGTCGACCTGCGTCGTCAGCGTCGAGCCAGGCGCCGCGCGCGCGTACTCGATATTCTCGGAGGACGGCCCGCCGGTGGAGGACGCCGACTTCGTGACGAATTCGCTGCCCTTCCCACTGCTGACCGAACTGCACAAGCAGCTCACAGTGCGCATCGCGGAGATGGACAGTGGGCTGCTCGAAGGCCTGCGCAAGGCCGGCTTCGCACTGGACTTCGGCGAGGACGGCAGTGGCTTTCTGATGAAGTACCACCGCTATGGCGGCGGCTACTACATCAATGCCGGCTGCTCCGAGCTCATCATCGCCGGAAAGGTGAACGTCAAACGAGGCACTGTCGATGGCCTCAGCGGCAAGACAGTACGATTCTCCGACGGCTCGTCAATGGACTTCGATGCCATCGTCGTGGCGGCAGGCTACAAAAACATGTCGGAATCGGTGCGCGCCGTTTTCGGCAACACGATCGCGGACCGCGTCGGGCCCGTGTGGGGGCTCGACGAGGAAGGTGAGGTCCGCAGCATGTGGAGGCCCACGGGGCAGCCAGGCTTCTGGCTGATGGGGGGCAGCCTTCAGCAGTGCCGTCCCTACTCGAAGTACCTTGCACTGCAGATCACGGCGGTCGAACTTGGCCTCGCATAGCGCGCGACCGTATGACGCGCGGGCTCGACGGGTGTGCGGTCAACCGCGAGCTGCCTGCGTGACTGTTGCCGCACAACCCATGCGATCATTGCGTGGACGTACTGCACAGGTCGACGCATGAGCAACATTGGCCGCCGCCGCGCTGCTGCGCTCCACCAGGACGCGGAAACCTACAGCAACCGAAGGCGGGAGATCGTCGAGGCTGCAGCACACTTGTTCCGCAAGAATGGCTACGCGTCGACCAGCTTCAACGACATCGCCGCGGCACTCGGCACGGATCGCGCCACGATCTACTACTACGTGGCGAGCAAGAAGGAACTGCTGCTCGAGGCAGTGCGTGATGCCGTCGAAAGCGTAGCGAAAGGCGCTCTGGAAATCCGCAAGAGCAACGACTCACCGCCAAAGAAGCTGCACGACCTCATCGTCGCGCTGCTCAAGTCGTACGCTGAAAACTATCCGCACCAATACGTCTATATCCAGGAAGGCATGGCGATGCACAAGGAGCAGGACACCCACCTCTTCAAGCTCGGTCAACTTTACGAACGATGCCTAGTGGAGATCGTCGAGGAAGGCATGGCGGACGGGTCGTTCCGAGCGGGCGGCGACCCGAAGATCATTGCCTACGGAATTCTCGGCGCCCTCAACTGGACTCATCGCTGGTTGAACCCTCGGGGACGTCTAGCGTCCGTACAGGTGGCCGAAAGCTTTTCGGATATGTTCCTGCAAGGACTGCAGCCCCGTGCCATCTCGACTGCACGATCGTCGCGGGCAAAGACCCGCTCCGCCGCCATGGCGCGCGCTTAGTCGTCACAAGGACGCCTGGCATCTGTTGGTGAAGCTAGATGTGAGTGCAGGTCCACGGCCCATTGCGCGAGGCGGTCGCAGTGCAGCAGCAGCGCGGCGCGATCGGCTTCACGATCAGCGGCAAGCAAGGGCAGCGGCGTGCCGTGTACCAGGGGAGCGACCTAGGCGCCGTAGGAGAGGCCAAGCGCGGCGGCGTTGCAGGACAGCAGTTCTGTAGTGGGCGCGGGCAGGCGCAGGGTGAGCTTGACGACATCTGTCTGCGTGCCAGCACTGCTGCGTGCAGGCTCAGTGGGAGTCGAAGGCGTCTTCACCACATCGAGCAAAGCGCCTCGCGCCAGCGCTGCGATTGTGGTGCCACGCGACGCGGCCGCAGCCCGCAATGCATCGCCGATGCTGCGCAGGTCGATGGTTACTCGGTCACGCGCGGCGTTCACCATGACCAACCGCGCAAAGCAGGCAGTGTGGCATCCGTTCACTGGCGCGCCGCCTAACCTGCCATCTGTCTTTTACTGCTCTGTTCACTACTGGCTCCAGCGAGTCAGTGACCGGTCTGCAAAGGGGTCTGACGGCAGACCCTTGCAACCAGCGATTGGCGAGGTCGGCGACGCGCACGCGCAGGTCGATCAAGTCGTCTGAAGCAAGCTCCTCGGTTACGGGCAGATCGATGCACTGTAAGACCCGCTCCAACCGATCGCAGACGGCGTTGGCCTGCGCGATCAACGTGACCGCCGATGATGGCGCGACCGCCGTGGATCCCGCTGGCGCCGCTCGCATCGCTGATACCGATGCGCGTGTGATCTCGGCATCGCCAGTCACCACCGCCCTCACCTGCTCGGGTTGCTCGTCGTGCAGCTTGCGGAGTTCGTGCAGTGTGCGCGGCGAGATGCAGCGACCTGACTTCATCGCGCGGTCGAGTTCCGGCGGCAGTCCCAGCAACGCGAGGTGATGTGCCACCGTCGTCAGGTTCATACCGAGCCGCTTGGCGACCGTGGTGTTCGAGTCGCCCGCATCCACACGCCCTTGAATGAATCGCGCCGGGTCGAGCGGCGTCAGGCCATGACGCTTCTGGTTCTCGGTAACCTTCGTATTCGGGTCCGCAGACGCATCGCGCACGACGATGGGCACTACTTGCAGCCCGGCGCGTTGCGCCGCCCTCAGCCGCTTGGCGCCGAAGTGAATGCAGTAGCGGCTGGCCGTATCGGCGGGATGCACGACGATGGCCTGCGAGATGCCGTGCTGCCTGATGTCCGCGGCGAGTTCGTCGAGCTCAGCTTCGGGGAATTCGGTTCGCGGATTGGACGTGTCTTCGTCGAGCGCCGAAATCGGCACTGTTAGCGATTGACCGACCGTTGGCGTGGCGACGCGGGCGGCTTGCGAAGGCGCAAGTGAAGCGCTGTTGCTGCAGTCTCGCTGGCTGCTGGCTTGCTTGTCTATGCAAGGTGCAGCCGGCACCACAGCATCGACGCCGGTCAGGTCGAGTGCTTGTCGTTGCCTTTTTTTAGAACACGCGCATCGGCGCATCGTGCCCGCGCGCTCCGGTCAAGGACAGTTTCTGGACGTTATGCGAGGTCCGGTCTCAGGAAGGCTCGCGAGGTCTCGACACGTGCCGCCCCGCCGCAGTAGCAACGCGCCTGAGTCACGCGCAGTTGCAAGTTTCCTGTTCACGCAATGCGACTCGCGGCGAGCGCCTTTTTGACCATCCGCTTTTTCGTATTTTTTTGTACTGCCGAGAAAAGAGGGCTTGGCGTTTCCGCCAAGCCCTTGATTCATCTACCGTATTTGGTAGGCGCGATTGGACTCGAACCAACG
>JANOKY010000687.1:0-3203 GCA_031419635.1 Burkholderiales bacterium
GGAGTCGAGCGCGAATGAGGCCCCGTCGAACACCACTTCGTCTTGCCCGCCGACGAGATGCGCGTAGAGCAGCGGCAAGCCCGTCGCCCGCGCTCGCTCGGCCATCCGCTGTTCGCGCTCGCCCGCCTTGTCGAGATGGAACGGCGACGCATTGATGACCGCCAGCACCTGCGCGCCCGCCGTCTTGGCTGCCACCGCTGGTTCGTCGAACCACGCGTCTTCGCAGATCAACACACCGACCTTGACGCCACCCACTTCAAACACCAGCGGGCCGTGGCCGGCATCTCGGCCCGAGGCGAAATAGCGCCGCTCGTCGAAGACCTGGTAGTTCGGCAACTCGCGCTTGCAGTAGGTGGCCACGATGCGTCCCCCTGCCAGCAGCGAGGCCGCATTGAAGCGCAGCGGCTGGGCGGTGGACTTGGTCCTAACATCGCCGCGTTCACCGAACTGATGCGGATGCCCGACCACGACATGCAAGCCCTCACACGATGCCATTTCAGCCGCCATGGTGGCGAGCGCTTCGGTGCAGCTTTGCATGAAAGCCGGGCGCAGCAGCAGGTCTTCTGGCGGATACCCGCACAGCGCGAGCTCGGGCGCCAGCAGCAATTGCGCACCGGTTGCGTGCGCCTGACGGGCCGCATCGACGATGCGCCGCGCATTGCCTGCCAGGTCGCCGACGGTGGCGTTGATCTGAGCCAGCGCAACCTTGATCACGTCGGAGCCTGTTGAGTGAAATTCGATGCGAAGAATTATGTCATCCAGGCCCACGATGATCCCGCTGCCATCGACGCCGACGCCTGGAACGCGCTGCTCGACGCGCAGGACGCACCGACCCCGTTCCTGCGCCACGAGTACCTGAGCGCGCTGCATCGCTCGCAAAGTGCCGTGGCCGGCACAGGTTGGGCGCCGGCCTGGCTGACCATCGAGCACCGCGGCACGCTCATGGCCGCCTGCGCGCTGTACCTGAAGGCGCATTCCTATGGCGAGTACGTGTTCGATTGGGCCTGGGCCGACGCCTACCAGCGCCATGGACTGGCCTACTACCCCAAGCTGCTCGGCGCTGTGCCGTTCACGCCGGTGCCGGGCTCGCGCCTGCTGGTGGCGGACGACACCGGGCGCGACCTGCTTCTGCAAGCGGTGCTCGCCTTCGCGCGCCAGCAGGGGCTGTCATCCGCGCACCTGCTGTTCCTGTCCGACGCCGACCGCGCCGCCTGCGAGCGCGCCGGATGGATGCTGCGCGAAGGCGTGCAGTTCCATTGGCAAAACCGCGAGCCTGCGCCCTACGCCGACTTCGACGACTTCCTGCGCAGCCTGCAACGTGAGAAGCGCAAGAAGATCGCGCAGGAGCGGCGGCGCGTCGTCGAAGCCGGCGTCGGCTACGAAGTGCTGCAAGGCGCGCAGATCGACGCTGCGGCCTGGGACTTCTTCTACCGCTGCTACACCCTGACCTACCGCGCACACCATTCGACGCCCTACCTCACCCGCGCCTTCTTCACCGAGATGGCGCGCACGATGCCCGCGCATTGGTTGATGTTCGTCGCGCGGCGAGGTGGCGAGCGCATCGCCACCTCGTTGATCGCCCTCGACCCGGCGCAGCGTGTGGCCTATGGCCGCTACTGGGGCGCCACCGAGCCTGTGCCCTGCCTGCACTTCGACGCCTGCTACTACCAGCCGCTGGCCTGGTGCATCGAACATGTCTACCAGCGCTTTGAGGGCGGCGCGCAGGGCGAGCACAAGATGGCGCGCGGCCTGCTGCCAGTGAAGACCGCGTCGGCGCATTGGCTCGCCGACCCGCGCTTCGCCAGCGCGGTCAGCGACTTCCTGCAACGCGAAGGCGCCGGTGTCGGCGCCTATGTCGATGAACTCAACGAGCGCAACCCGTTCAAGGCCGCGCCCGCGTGAGCGTTACTTCGACGTGGCGGCCCAGGCGGCCATGCCGTCGACGATTTCCTTCTTCGCCGCCTCGGGGCTGTCCCAGCCCACCACCTTGACCCATTTGTTGGGTTTGAGATCCTTGTAGTGCTCGAAGAAATGCTGGATCGCGTTCAGCCGCATCGGGTTGACGTCGGCCGGCTTTTGCCAGTGGTCGTACATCGGCAAGATCTTGCTCGTCGGCACCGCCAGCACCTTGGCATCGCCACCGGCCTCGTCAGTCATCTTCAGGATGCCGATCGGCCGGCACGTGACCACCACGCCTGGCGTCAGCGCGAACGGCGTGATCACCAGCACATCCACCGGGTCGCCGTCGTCCGACAGCGTCTGCGGCACATAGCCGTAGTTGCACGGGTAGTGCATTGCGGTGGTCATGAAGCGATCGACGAACATCGCGCCACTGGCCTTGTCGACCTCGTACTTGATCGGGTCGGCGTTCATCGGGATCTCGATGATCACGTTGAACTCATCAGGCGCCTTGGCGCCCGGTGTGACGTTGTGCAGGCTCATGCGCTTGTGCCTCTCAGCCAGGGATAACCCGAATTCTACGGGTCCGCCTTGCGGTGGCCTGACTGCCCTGCGCACGCCGCACGCAAGCCCGGGAAAAACACGGCGGGCCGGGTCACCGTCATCGCGTAGCATCGAGGGTTGATCCGGCACGGCAATGGCCGGAACGCAAGCACCGACCCGACCCCCGGGCCTGAAACAAAAGAGGAGCCTCCTTCATGTTGTCGACCACCATGGCGCTGTACATCGCGCTTGCCTGCGGCTTGGCCGCAGTCTTGTACGGCTTCGTCCAGCGTAGCTGGATCCTGAAGCAGGACGCGGGCAATGCCCGCATGCAGGAGATCGCCGGCGCCATCCAGCAAGGCGCTGCGGCCTACCTGGCGCGGCAGTACAAGACCATCGCCATCGTCGGCGTTGTGCTCGCGATCCTGATCGGCGTCTTCCTCGACGGCGTTACCGCTTCGGGCTTCGTACTCGGCGCCGTGCTGTCGGGCGCCTGCGGCTTCATCGGTATGAACGTGTCGGTCAAAGCCAATGTGCGTACTGCACAAGCCGCCACCAAGGGCATCGGCCCGGCGCTGGATGTCGCCTTCAAGGGCGGCGCGATCACCGGCATGCTGGTGGTCGGCCTGGGCCTGCTGGGTGTCGGCATCTTCTTCTGGTTCACGACCATGAACGGGCAGATGACGCCCGACAAGAGCCTGGCCTCGGTGTTGAAGCCGATGCTCGGCTTTGCCTTCGGCGCCTCGCTGATCTCGATCTTT
>JANOKY010000688.1:0-1735 GCA_031419635.1 Burkholderiales bacterium
GGCGCAGCGATCGAGCAGGCGGTGCTCGGCCGGCCTGTGTTCTTCGTCGATGACGACGCCGAACGCGACGCCAAGGCGCAAGCGGCGCTCGAAGCGGCGGCGCGCTCGGTCGGCTTTGCCGAGGTGCACTTCCAGTTCGAGCCGATCGCCGCGGCGCTCGACTTCGAGCAGCACGCCACGCGCGAGCAGCTCGTGCTGGTGGCCGACATCGGCGGCGGCACCTCGGACTTTTCGCTCGTGCGCGTCGGGCCCGAGCGGCGCACGCGCGTCGAACGGCGTGGCGACATCCTGGCCAATCACGGCGTGCACGCGGCCGGCACCGATTTCGACCGCCACATCGAGCTGGCCTGCATCCTGCCCACCTGTGGCCACAAGAGCCTGGGGCCGGCCGCGCGCGCAGGACACCACCGGCCGCGCGAGGTGCCGAGCCGTGTGTACTTCGACCTCGCCACCTGGCACCTGATCAACACGGTGTACATCCCGCAGCGCGTGGCCGAGCTGGCGCGGATGCGCGATTTCTATGCCGACGCGCGCCTGCACGAGCGCCTGATGCGGGTGGTGACGCAGCGGCTCGGGCACGCGTTGGCGGCGCTGGCAGAGCAAGCCAAGATCGATGTTGCCGACGGCGGCTCCACACGCCTCGCACTCGACGCAATCGAAGCCGGACTCGAAGTCACGCTGACCCAAAGCCAGGCCATCGACGCGATCGACAACGATCTGGCCCGCGTCGTCGCCGCGGCGCGCGAAACCTTGCGCCAGGCCGGCTCGACGCATGACGCCGTCGACGCGCTCTACCTCACCGGCGGCTCGACCGGGCTTTCGCCGTTGGCGCAACGCCTGGCGGCGGTATGCCCTGGCGCGCAGGTGGTTCGCGGCGACCGCTTCGCCAGCGTGGCACAAGGGCTCGGCCTGCACGCGCAGCGGCTCTTTGCTCGGGTCCAAAGCGGGTGACGCAGAATCCTGCCTGATGCTCGCACGCTTGCCCGCCGCCCTGCGCGGCACCCTCACCGCGCTCACGCTCGGCCTGAACACCCTGCTCGTCACGTTGAGCCTGGTGCTGCCGGCGTTGCTCAAACTGCTGGTGCCGGTGGCGGCCGTGCGCCGCGCGGCCGACCACGCGCTCAATGCACTGGCCTCGACCTGGGTCGCCGTCAACAATGCCTGGATCGCCGCGGTGCGACCCGCGGCACGCTGGGATGTGCAGGGTGTGGCGAGCCTGCACCCGCGCGGCTGGTACCTGGTGTCGAGCAACCACCAGAGCTGGGTCGACATCCTGGTGCTGCAACGCATCTTCCACGGCCACATTCCGTTCCTGAAATTCTTTCTCAAGCAGCAATTGATCTGGGTGCCGGTGATCGGCCTGGCCTGGTGGGCGCTGGACTTTCCGTTCATGAAACGCGGCCGCGGCCACGGCGCGCGCAGCAGCGACTTGAAAACGACGCGCGCGGCCTGCGAGAAGTTCAAGAGCATTCCCACCTCGGTCATCAACTTCGTCGAGGGCACCCGCTTCACCCCGGCCAAACACGCGCAGCAGAACAGCCCCTACCGGCACCTGCTCAAGCCCAAGATCGGTGGCCTGGGCATTGCATTGGCAACGATGGGCGAGCAGTTCGAGGCCCTGCTCGACGTGACCATCGTCTACCCCCACGGCACGCCGGAGTTTTGGGATCTGCTGTGCGGGCGCATCGACGCCGTGACCGTGCGCGTGCAGCAGCGCGAGATCCCCGCAGAAGTG
>JANOKY010000689.1:0-3671 GCA_031419635.1 Burkholderiales bacterium
TCGACCCAGCCGCCGACGGTGTCGGCGCGCTCACGCAGGCCACGGATGCCGAAGCTCTTGGTCTTGGCCTGGGCGTCGGCCGACAGGCCGCGGCCGTTGTCGCTGACCTCGATCGTCAGCACGCCGCGCGCCAGCGACACATCGATCGCCACCTTGGTCGCCTGGGCGTGCTTGCTGACGTTGGTCAGCGCCTCCTGCACCGCGCGGTAGGCCACCAGCGGCACGCCGGCCGGCAGCTCGAGGTTCTCGTGGCTGGTGCGAAAAACGCATTCGATGGCATTGCGCTTCTCGAAGCGCTGCGCCATCCATTGCAGCGCCGCCACCAGGCCCTGCTCGAGGATGGCAGGGCGCAGGTTGTGCATCACCCGCTGGCTGGCCTCGATGGCATGCGCCGTCATCTCGATCGCCGACTGCACCTTCTGCTGCACCGACGGCGCCTGCACATGGCGCGCGATCCAGGCCAGGTCGAAGTTCAGCGCCGTCAGCGCGCCACCGACATCGTCGTGGATCTCGCGGGCGATCGCCGCGCGCTCGCGCTCGACGCTGGTTTGCAGATGCTGTGCCAGCTCCGACAACTGCTGGCGCGAGGCCGCCAGTTCGCGGTCGGCGGCCACCCGCGCGCGCCGCGTTTCGTTGGCCTCGATGGCAATTTCGAGTGCCGGCGCCAAGCGCGCCAGATTGCTCTTGAGCAGGTAGTCGTTGGCACCGTTGCGCATCGCCTGCACGGCCACGTCTTCGCCGATCTCGCCCGAAACGATGATGAAGGGCAGCAGCCGGCCGCTGGCTTTCAGTATCTCCAGCGCCGCCAGGCCGGAGAAGCCGGGCAGGTTGTAGTCGGACACGATCGCGTCCCAGTCTTCCTCCAGCGCGGCGCGAAAACCGCCTTCGCTCTCGACCCGCAGGGTCTGCACGGGGCGGCCGTCGCGCCTCAGGTGCGCCATCGCCAGGTCATGATCGACCTCCGAGTCTTCGAGGTGCAGCACACGCAAGCTGCGCTGTCGGGCCGGTGCGGTCATGGCAAGGGTGTTCGCTGGGTTTGCGCTGGCAGCGCCGGAAATGAGCCGACTTTATCCCGGTGATCGGCGGAGTGCCGCGCCGCCCCTGCCGAGAATCGCTGCACTACCTGGCAGCCATGGGCCGCGATGCGGGGAGCAGCGCGGCGCCCGAACCCCTTCGACACGAAAGACATGCTGGCCACCCCCGCTGCTCCGGCGCCTTGCGGCGAGACGATCGACCTGCTGCTCGCAGCCGACCTGCAGGATTACCTGCTCATTGCCAGCAACGACCTCGAGCGCCTGTAGACCCTGCTGGCCGATGCCTGCCAGACCCTCACCGCGAGCTTCATCGGTGTGATTCGGCGACGACCGCGACGCGGCCTGGTGGAACCTTGGCCTGCGCTACACCGCGGTGGCAAAAAAGTTCTTCATCGACACCTCGTACGGGCGCCAGTTCTCCAGCGGGCGGACGACGCTGTGGACCGTCGGATTCAAGTTCGCTTTCTGCGCATCCGAAGCCCATCGACGAGCCCAGCGTTCGAGAAGACAGGAAGCCCGTCGCCCTGAGCCTGTCGAAGGGTTCCGTCGGATGGCGGGGCATGGCCGCCGCGTTCATGTGCGGCCTGGGTGTCGCTGAACAGCTACTCCATCGCCGCCTTGCGCAGCGTTTCCACCACCGGCCGGCGCAGCACTTCGCGCAGGCCCCACCAGCCTGCGGCCAGCGCCAGCAGCGCGCCGGCGCCGCCGCCGGCCAGCGGCACCCACCACGACGCCGTCCACTGGAACTCGAAGGCGTAGCGCGCCAACGCCCAGCCGACCACCATCGCCGCGATCGAGGCCAGGCCGCCGGCCAGCGCGCCGACGCCGAGCAGCTCGGCGCGCTGCACCTGGGCCAGCAGGGTGCGGCCGGCGCCGAGCGCGCGCATCACCGCGAACTCGCGCGCGCGGGCCTCGCGGGTGGCGCTGACGGCGGCGAACAGCACCACCAGGCCGGCGGCCAGCGTGAAGGCGAACAGGAACTCGACCGCGCGGACCACCTGGTCGAGCACGCGCTGGATCTGGCCGATCTGCGCCGACACATCCACCGTGGTGATGTTCGGATAGTCGCGCGCCAGCGCGTTGTCGAAGGCCGGTGTGTCGGGTGCGCGAAAGGCGGCGATCGTGGTCGCCGGCAGGCCGGGCATCGCCGCGGTGGGAAACATGACGAAGAAGTTGGCGCGCATCGACCCCCAATCAACCTTGCGCAGGCTGGTGATGCGGCCGCTGCGCGGGATGCCGGCGATGTCGAAGCCCAACCGGTCGCCGAGCTTGACGCCCAGGGTTTGTGCCAGGCCTTCTTCGACGCTCAGCGCATCGGCCTCGTCGGCGATCCACTGCCCGCCGACAACGCGGTTGTGGCCGGGCAGTTGCGCGTCGTGGCTCAAGTTGAACTCACGCTCGACCAGGCGTTTGGCGCGGTCCTCATTGAAACTGTCTGGCGCAATCGGCTGGCCGTTGATGGCCACCAGGCGGCCGCGGATCATCGGGTACCAGTCGTAGCGCGCAATCCCCGCCGCCGCCAGCGTCTTGCGAAAAGCCTCGCCCTGCTCGGGCTGGATGTTGATGACGAAACGGTTCGGCGCATCGGGTGGCGTGGCCGCGCGCCAACTGGCCACCAGGTCGGTGCGCAACAGCACCAGCAGCACCAGGGCCAGCAGGCCGACGGCCAGCGCCGACACCTGCAACACCGCAAACGCCGGCCGCGCCGCGATCTGGCGCGTGGCCAATACCAGCCAGCGCGGCGCGCGGCTCTCGGGCACGGCCCGCTTCAAGCCCATCACGGCCAACCACGACAGCAGCGCAAACAAGGCCGCCGCGGCGGCAAAACCGCCGACTGCGATCAGCCCCAGCTTCAGGTCGGCTGACACGGCCAGCAGCAGCGCGGCAAAGCCCAGCGCGCCGGTGCCGAGCACGGCCAGCGAGGTGGCCTTCAAGCCACCGACATCGCGCCGGATCACACGCAGCGGCGGCACGCGCGCGAGTTGCAGCACGGGGGGCAGGCCAAAGCCGATCAACAAGGTCAGGCCCACACCGAGACCGAACAGTGCCGGCCAGGCGCCGGGCGGCGGCAGCTCGACATTGACCAAGCCGGCCAGCAGCCAGACGAAGACGAAATGCACTGCCAGCCCGAGCGCCACCCCCGCGGCGCTGGCCAGCGCGCCGATCAGGCCGAACTCGAGCGTGTACGACAGCGCGATCGAACGCTGCGGCTGGCCGAGCACGCGCAGCATCGCGCAATCGTCGAGGTGGCCGTTGGCGAAATCGCGCGAAGCAATCGCCACCGCCACCGCGGCCAGCAGCGCGGCCAACAAAGCGACGAGATTGAGAAACTTCTCGGCCCGGGCCAGGGTTTGCTTCATCTCGGGCCGGCCCGATTCCATCGACTCGACGCGCACGCCGCGCAAGGGCCCCTTCTCGATCTGCGCGTCGACCCAGCGCACGAAGCCGGCCACGTCGGCGTCGCGGCCGACCGGCGAGGCCACGGCCAGCCGGTAGCTGACGCGGCTGGCGGGCTGCACCAGGCCGGTGGCGGCGAGGTCGGCGTGGTTCAACATCACCCGCGGCGCAAAGCTCATGAAGCCGGCGCCGCGGTCGGGCTCGATCACGATCAGGCGCGCGATGTTCAGCGACGCGTCG
>JANOKY010000690.1:0-1995 GCA_031419635.1 Burkholderiales bacterium
GCGCACTCGAAACCGCCGGTGGCATTGCCAAGGCCTTGCCGTGGCTCGCACAAGGGCCCGGCGATGCGTTCTGGGTCGTCTCCGGCGACGTGTTCCTGCCCGGTTTCGCATTTGACGCGGCCGACGCTGCGCGCTTTGCCCAAAGCACCGAGCAGGCCCACCTGTGGCTGGCGGCCAATGCGCCGCACCACCCGCAGGGCGACTTCGGCATCGACGCCGCGAGCGGCCTGGCGACGACCGGCGAGCCGCGCCGCACCTGGGCCAGCGTGGGCCTGTTCCGGGCCGGGATGTTCAGCACTGTAGCGCCCGGCGCGCACCTGAAGCTGCGCCCCTTGCTCGACGACGCGCTGGCGCATGGCCGGCTCGGCGCCGCGGTCTGGGCGGGGGCCTGGACCGACGTCGGCAGCGCCGAGCGCTTGAAGGCGCTCAACAACGCTGCGCCATCGGAGCCTGCGTAACCGCCGCACCCGCGCGGCACAATGGCGCCAGCACCGGAGGATTGCATGCCCACCGTTCGCTACCTGGTCGATGACGTCGACGCCGCATTGCCGTTCTATGCCGCACTCGGCTTCACGCTGGTCGAGCGCTGGGGCCCGCCGTTCGCGATCATCGAGCGCGACGGGCTGACGCTGTGGCTGAGCGGCCCCGGCACCTCGGCCGCCAAGCCCCTGGCCGATGGCCGCGTGCCGCAGCCCGGCGGCTGGAACCGGCTGGTGGTCGAGGTCACTGATCTCGACGCGACGCTGGCCGCGCTGCAAGCCAGCGCGGCGCGTTTGCGCAGTCCACCGATCCAGGGGCCGGGTGGGCGCCAGGTCCTGGTCGATGACCCCTCGGGCAACCCGGTCGAGCTGTTCGAGGCCCGCGCCTCATAGTTGCCATGCGCGTGATCGAAAGCCCGCGGCTGGTGCTGGAGCCACAGTGCACGGCCCATGCGCAGGCCATGTTCACTGTCCTCAGCGACCCCGCCATCTACACCTACGAGAACGCGCCACCCGCGTCGCTCGAATGGCTGCAGCGGCGCTTTGCCGCGCTGGAGGCACGGCACTCGCCCGACGGCCGCGAGCAATGGCTGAACTGGGTGCTGCGCCTGCGCGCGGGCGAACTGATCGGCTTTGTGCAGGCCACGGTGCAGGCCGAGGGCCGGGCCTCGATTGCCTACGAATTGGCCAGCGCGCACTGGGGCTGCGGCCTGGCCAGCGAAGCGGTCGAAGCGATGACGAGCGAACTGGCCGCGCACTTCGGCGTGCACACGCTGGCGGCAGTCTTCAAGCGCGCCAACACGCGCTCGCGCCGCCTGCTCGAACGGCAGGGCTTCAGGCCTGTCGCGTCGGCGGCCGTGGACGACGATGAAGACATGATGCAACGCACGCTGACTGCAACAGGGACGCCTCGATGAAGTCCATCGCCTTCTGGTTCGACCCGATCTCGCCGTTTGCCTACCTGGCGTTCGAGCGCTTGCCGCAAGCGCTCGAGGGGTGTAGCTACGCCGTCTCCTATCGCCCGGTGCTGTTCGCCGGCCTGCTGGCGCACTGGGGCCAGAAGGGGCCGGCCGAAGTCGAACCCAAGCGGGCCTGGACCTTCCGCCAGGTGGCCTGGCTGGCGCAGCAACACGGCATCCCGCTGGACGCGCCCGCGGTGCACCCGTTCAACCCGTTGCCCTTGCTGCGCTTGGCGATCGCCTGCGGGCCGAACCGTCGCGTCGTCGAAGCCGTGATGCGGCAGGTGTGGGTCGGCGGCGGCGACGCGACGGGCGCCACACGCAACGCCGCGCTGACGCAAGGCCTGGCCCCGGCGCGCGACCCGGCGTCAGTCGCAGTGAAGAACGAACTGCGCGCGGCGACCGACGAAGCCATCGCCCGCGGCCTGTTCGGCGTGCCGACCTTCGAGCTCGACGGCCGCCTGTTCTGGGGCGCCGATGCGCTGCCGATGTTGCGCGCGGCGCTGCTCGGCGATGCCTGGTTCGGCGGGCCGGCGTGGGCTGCGGCCGGGCAGCCG
>JANOKY010000691.1:0-2108 GCA_031419635.1 Burkholderiales bacterium
GGCGAAGCCGGCCGGTACCCATCGGATCATCGTCGCCATCGTCGGCATCGCCCACCCGCCGTCGAGCGGGTTGACGTAGCGCATCAGGTGGCCCAGGTGCGCGTCGGGCGCGCATCCGCGGGCCAGCGTGTGCAGCGCCTCGCGGGTGCGGGCGTACGGATAGTTGAAGACCGGCGAATTGAGCGATCCTGCCGTGTGGCCTACCGGCAGCAGGCCGCTGCCGTAGCGCGCCAGCGCGTCGCCGGCCGGCCGGCTCAGCGGCGCCTCGTCGTCGCCGTGCTCTTCGCGGAAGGTGCTGTTGAACAGCGCCACGATCGGAATGTCGAGCCCGTCGAGCCAGACCACCGGGCCGGTGCCTTCGTGGCCGTGGTGGTGGAAGGTCCACGACGGCGTGATGACGTAGTCGCCCGGCGCCATCGGCGTCTTCTCGCCATCGACCGCGGTGTAGGCGCCGGCCCCCTCGACGATGAAGCGCAGCGCGCTCTGAGTGTGGCGGTGCGCGGGCGCCAGCTCGCCCGGCATGATGAGCTGCAGGCCGGCGTAGAGCGAGTTGGTGATCTGCGAGCTGCCCTTCAGGCCCGGGTTCTCCAGGATCAGCACGCGGCGTTCGGCCTCGGCGGCCGTGATGTGCGTGGCCGATTCGAGCACGTAGGGGCGCACCTCGGCGTAGGCCCAGCGGTGCGCCACGCCGGCCGGGGTGGGGGCGGCAGGCACGAGTGATTTGAGGCGCGTCCACAGCGGCGCCAGGCTTTGGGTGTCGGCGCGGCCGTAGAAGGCCTCGCGTTCTTCTTGAATGGCCACAGAGGCAGGGCTCGTGGCGCTGGTCGCGCCCGTGGGAGTCAGGGTCGTGGTCGTATTCATCATCGTACCTAACGGTGTTTTCAAACGGGAATGAAGTCGGGCTGACGCTGCGGCGCGGCGGCCTCGAAGGCCGGGTGGCGGCAGGCTTGCGCGTCGATCCGGTGGATGCGCGGCCAGCGCGCCACGTCGATGCCGGCGCGGCGCGCATTTGCCACCTGCGGCACCAGGCAGCAATCGGCCAGGGTCGGCGCCGTGCCGACGCACCAGTCGCCTTCGTCGGCATCGCCATCGCGTTGCAGCATCGCCTCCAGCGCGTCGAAGCCGAGGCCGATCCAATGCGCCACCCAAGTGTTCTTCTGCGCCTCGGTCAAGGCCAGCGGGCCGATCAGGTACTTCAGCACGCGCAGGTTGTTCAAGGGGTGGATGTCGCAGGCGATGAGCTGGGCGATTTCGAGCACCCGGTCGCGCGCGGGCCCGCCGGCCGGCACCAGCCGTGGCGCCGGTTGCAGGCGGTCGAGGTGGTCGATGATGGCCAACGATTGGGTGACATGTTGCGTGACGTGTTCGTCGCCGACGTCCAGCGTCGGCACCAGCCCGGCCGGGTTCAGCGCCTTGTAGCCGGCCTGGTTCTGCTCGCCGCTGCGCAGCTTCACGCCGACATGCTCCCAGGCCAGGCCCTTCAGGTTCAACGCGATGCGCACCCGGTACGCGGCCGAGCTGTTGAAGAAGCCGTGCAGGCGCAGTGCCTGCGCTTCGGTGACGGTGGTTGCGGCGGCGTTCATGTCACACCACCCGCACCCGCAACTCGCCCAGGCCGTCGATGCCACCGAGCATTGTCTGGCCGCGCTCGACCTTGCCCACGCCTTCGGGCGTGCCGGTGTAGATCAGGTCGCCGGGACACAGTTCGAAGAAAGTCGAAAGGTTGGCGATGACTTCGGGCACCGACCAGATCAGCTTGGCGATGTCGCTGCGCTGGCGGTCGGCGCCGTCGACCTGGACCCAGATCGCGGCCGCGCTCGGGTGGCCGATGACGGAGGCTGGATGCAGCACGCCGATCGGTGCGGAGGCGTCGAAGGCCTTGCCCAGCTCCCACGGCCGGCCCTTGTCGCGCGACAGAATTTGCAGATCGCGGCGCGTCATGTCCAGGCCGGCCGCGTAGCCGAAGACATGCTCGTTGGCACGGGCCACCGGGATGTCGCGCCCGCCGCTGCCGATCGCCACGACGAGCTCGATCTCGTGCTGGTAGTCGCTGCTTTGCGGCGGGTAGGCGATGGCCACCGTCTGGCCGGGGGCGCAGACGACGATGG
>JANOKY010000692.1:0-3016 GCA_031419635.1 Burkholderiales bacterium
CCGGCCCCGGCGCCGCGCGGGTAGCGCACCGCCACCGGCTGGTCGCGGCAGTAGGCTGTGGTCAGGGCCTGGCGGCATTCGTTCTCGTCGGCCGGCGCGATCAGGCCCAGGTTCGGAATGCAGCGCAAGAAGGCGATGTCATAGGCACCGGCATGGGTGGCGCCGTCGGCGCCGACCAGGCCCGCGCGGTCCAGCGCGAAGGTGACGGGCAGGTTCTGGATCGCCACGTCGTGAATCAACTGGTCGTAGCCGCGCTGCAGGAAGGTGGAGTAGATCGCGAGCACCGGCTTCAAACCTTCACACGCCAGGCCGGCGGCGAAGGTCACCGCGTGCTGCTCGGCGATGCCGACATCGTGGTAGCGCTGCGGAAAGCGCTGGTGAAATTCGACCATGCCCGAGCCTTCGCGCATCGCCGGCGTGATGCCGACCAGCTTCGGGTCGGCCGCGGCCATGTCGCACAGCCATTGGCCGAAGACCTGCGTGAAGGTCGTCTTTGGCGCGGTGGCCGGCTTGACCAGTCCCACCGCCGGGTCGAACTTGCCCGGCCCGTGGTAGTTGACCGGGTCGGCCTCGGCCAGCTTGTAGCCGCGGCCCTTCTTCGTCACCACATGCAGGAACTGCGCCCCGGGCAGGTCGCGCAGATTTTCCAGCGTCGGGATCAGCGAGTCGAGGTCGTGGCCGTCGATCGGGCCGACATAGTTGAAGCCGAGTTCCTCGAAGATCGTGCCCGGCACGATCATGCCCTTGGCATGTTCCTCGAATCGCCGCGCCAGCTCGAACAGCGGCGGCGCATTCTTCAGCACGGTTTTCGCACCCTCGCGCGCGGCGGCGTAGAACTTGCCGCTCATCAGCCGCGCCAGGTATTTGTTCAGCGCGCCCACCGGCGGGCTGATCGACATGTCGTTGTCGTTGAGCACCACCAGCATGTCGGCGTGCAGGCCGCCATGCGAGACGCCCGCATTGTTCATGGCCTCGAAGGCCATGCCCGCGCTCATCGCGCCGTCGCCGATGATCGCCACCGCCTTGCGTTTCTCGCCCTTGATCTTGGCCGCCATGGCCATGCCCAGCGCGGCCGAGATCGAGGTCGAGCTGTGCGCCGTGCCGAAGGTGTCGTACTCGCTCTCCTCGCGGCGCGGGAAGCCGCTGATGCCGCCGAGTTGGCGCAGCGAGCCCATGCGCTCGCGCCGGCCGGTGAGGATCTTGTGCGCGTAGGTCTGGTGGCCGACGTCCCACACCAGGCGGTCGGTGGGGGTGTTGAAGACGTAATGCAGCGCGATCGTCAGCTCCACCGTGCCCAGGTTGCTCGACAAATGGCCGCCGGTCGTGGACACGCTTTGCAGCACGTACGCGCGCAGCTCCGTGGCCAGCGTCTTCAGCTCGGCGCGCGACAGCCGTCGCAGGTCGGCCGGGCTGTCGATTCGCGACAGCAGTGAAGTGGTGGTCATGGCATTCACGGGTTAGGAATCTCGTTCGACCACTTTGTCGGCCAGCAAGGCCAGCCGCACGGCGTCGGGCAGGCCGCTGGCGGCCAGCGCGGCATGGGCCTGGTCGCGCAGCGCCAGCGCATAGCGCTGCGCGGCAGCCAGCCCCATCAGCGAGACGAAGGTCGGCTTGTTGTGGTGTTCGTCCTTGCCGGCGGTCTTGCCCAGGGTTTCGGATGCCTGCGTCACGTCGAGGATGTCGTCGACGACCTGGAAGGCCAGGCCGATCGCCGCGCCGTAGTCGCTCAGGCCGCGCCAGGCGCGGTCGTCGGTGCTGCCGCAGGCCGCGCCCATCAGCACGCTGGCCTGCAGCAGCGCGCCGGTCTTGCGCCGGTGCATGTCGCGCAGGCAGGCTTCGTCGAGCTCGACGCCGATGCTGGCCAGGTCGATCGCCTGGCCGCCGGCCATGCCGGCATGGCCGGCGCTGCGGGCCAGCAGCGCACACAAGCGCGCCTGCAAGGCGGGGGGCACGGCATCACCGTCGGGGGTGAGAACCTCGAAGGCCAGCGCCTGCATCGCATCGCCGGCCAGCATCGCCTGGGCCTGGCCGAACTGCACATGCACGGTGGGCTTGCCACGGCGCAGCACATCGTTGTCCATGCACGGCATGTCGTCGTGCACCAGCGAATAAGCGTGGATCAGCTCCACCGCCACCGCCGCGCGCAGCGCCGCTTCGGCGTGGCCGTGCACCGCCTCGCTGGCGGCCAGCACCAGCAGCGGGCGCAGGCGCTTGCCGCCGTCGAGCACGCCGTAGCGCATCGTCACGCCCAGGCCGGCCGGCGCATCGGCCGGCACCCAGGCTTCAAGCGCGGCCTCGACCGAGCGTTGCTCGAGCAGGGTCCAGGCTTCGAAGTCGTCGGACTTCATGTGCCCGCGGCCCCCGACACCCAGGGCTTCAACTGGCCGTCTTCGAGCACCTTGACCTGCTGCTCGATCGCGGCCAGGCGCGAGCGGCAGGATTCGAGCAGCTCGGCACCGCGGCGGTAGTTGTCGAGCAACTGGTCCAGCGGCAATTGGCCGTCTTCCATGCGCTGCACCAGGCGTTCGAGTTCGGCCAGCGCGTCTTCGTAGCGCGGTGGCGTCGGGTCGGCGGCGGGGGTGGCGTGGCGCGGCATCAGGATCAGGGAAAACCAGGGCGGCATTGTAGTCAGCGAGGGCGGCGATCGAGCACGGCTGCATTCGGTCACATTGATCTGCCTGCGGCGCGCGTGGCGACCCGCTCGATACAATCCCGCCCTCGCTGCCGAGCCACCCGCACCCGCACCATGTCCGACTTGAGCATCACCCGCGAGGCCCTGCATCGCAGCGCCTCCCAGTTGCCGGTGGCCAGCTACTTCGACGCCGCGCTGTTCGAGCGCGAGCGCGAGACGCTGTTCCGCCACGGGCCGCGCTACGTCGGCCACGCGCTGGCCGTGCCCGCGCCAGGCGAGTTCCATACGCTGGTGCAGGAAGGCGACGGCCGCGCGCTGGTGCGCACCGCCGACGGCATCGAGCTGGTGTCCAACGTCTGCCGGCACCGCCAGGCGCTGATGCTG
>JANOKY010000693.1:0-2549 GCA_031419635.1 Burkholderiales bacterium
CAGCCGCGCGCGTTCGAGCAGCACGGTGTTGGTCGACTCGGCGCGCGCCAGCACCTCGACCGAGATTCCGGGCAGGCACGGCTCCAACTGCTGCCACAGCGCCTCGGCGTGCCACTGCGCATGGGTGGGCGGCACGGGCGGCGGCGCGACGGCGTCAGGCATCGGCAGGTGCTCGGGGCTGCACAGGCGTATTCACCGCTTGGGCGCCAGCAAGGTGCCGCGGCAGCCGCGGGTGCCACAGCGGCAGGCGTACTGTTTTTTCAGCGCCGGCGTGTAGCGCTCGTCGATCGACAGGCCGTAGTCGTAGAACAACTCGTCGCCGACGGCGATCTTGCGCAGGGCCTTGATGAAGACCCGGCCGTCCTGCTCGTCGGCCTCGCAGTTCGGGCTACAGGCGTGGTTGATCCAGCGCGCCGCGTTGCCGCCATGCTTGGCATCGATGACATGCTTGTCGTCGATGTGGAAATAGAAGGTGTGGTGCGGGTCTTTCGGGTCGTGCGGGTGGCGGCGCAGCGCCTCGCGCCAGGTGACGACCTCGCCGGTGTACTCGATCACGACCTCGCCTTTGGCCAGCGGCTGGAGCGCAAACACGCCCTTGCCGTGGATGCCCGAGCGGCGCACCTGGATGCGCCGGCCTGCGCGAAGGCCGGGTGGCGCGGCGGCTGGGCGAGTGTCGTCGAGGGTCAAAAGGGCGCTGGCTTGCGTGTCTGTTTTCATTCGGTACATTGAATCCATGGGTGCGCGCGCGTGTATGCGTGTGCGCGCGAGAGACGCGGATTGTATGTAGGTCAGCCTGGGGTGCCGCTGCGGCGGTGCACTTGGGCAGGAAGATGGAGAACATGAGCAAGTCATTGATCATTGCCGAGAAGCCCAGCGTGGCACAGGACATCGTGCGCGCGCTGACGCCAACGGCGGGCAAGTTCGAGAAGCACGCCGAGCATTTCGAGAACGAGCGCTACGTCGTCACCTCGGCGGTCGGCCACCTGGTGGAGATCAAGGCGCCGGAGGAGTACGACGTCAAGCGCGGCAAGTGGAGCTTCGCGCATTTGCCGGTGGTGCCGCCGCACTTCGACCTGGCGCCGATCGACAAGGCCAAGTCGCGCCTGAACGCGGTGGTGAAACTGGTGAAGCGAAAGGACGTCACCGACCTGATCAACGCCTGCGACGCCGGCCGCGAAGGCGAGCTGATCTTTCGCCTGATCGTGCAGTACGCCAGCAGCGAAAAGAAGCCGATCGACAAGCCGATCCGGCGGCTGTGGCTGCAAAGCATGACGCCGCAGGCCATTCGCGATGGCTTTGAGGCCTTGCGCACGGACAAGCAGATGCTCGGCTTGGCCGACGCCGCGCGCAGCCGCAGCGAGGCCGATTGGCTGGTCGGCATCAATGGCACGCGGGCGATGACGGCCTTCAATTCGCGCGATGGCGGTTTCTTTCTGACCACGGTGGGCCGGGTGCAGACACCCACGCTGTCGATCGTGGTCGAGCGTGAAGAAAAAATCCGCAAGCACATCTCGCGCCCCTACTGGGAGGTCAAGGCCAGCTTCGCGGCCCAGGCCGGCGAGTACGCGGGCATGTGTTTCGAGCCTAAATACAAGAAGGACGAGCAAGCCGGGGTGGGGGCCCCGGCTGACGCCGTTCCCGTGAGCGACCGCCGCGCCGACCGGCTCTGGAACGAGTCCGACGCGCAAGCCATCGCGCAAGCCTGCCGCGGCCAGCCGGCCACGGTCACCGAAGAGGCCAAGCCCAGCACCCAGGCCAGCCCGCTGCTGTACGACCTGACGACCTTGCAGCGCGAGGCCAACTCGCGCTTCGGCTTCTCGGCCAAGACCACGCTGTCGCTGGCCCAGGCGCTGTACGAAAAGCACAAGGTGCTGACCTACCCACGCACCGACTCGCGCGCGCTGCCCGAGGACTATGTCAAGGTGGTCAAAGACACCATGACGATGCTCTCGAAGGAAGACCTGCCTGCGCCGCTGCGACCGCTCGCGGCCCACGCCAAGACGGCGTTGAAGGAGGGCTATGTCAAGCCGCTCAAGCGCGTCTTCGACAACGCCAAGGTGTCGGACCACTTCGCCATCATCCCGACGCTACAGGCGCCGAAGAGCCTGAGCGAGATCGAGGCCAAGCTCTACGACCTGGTCGTCAAGCGTTTCCTGGCGGTATTCTTTCCGAGCGCCGAGTCGATGGTGACGACGCGCATCTCGACGGTGAAAGTCAGCGGCAAGGAACACCAGTTCCAGACCAATGGCAAGGTGCTGGTCAAGCCCGGCTGGCTGGCGGTGTATGGCAAGGAAGCGCAGGAAGACGACGCCAACCTCGTCGCGGTGCAGCCCGGCGAAATCGTGCGCACCGAGAGCGTCGATGCCAACGCGCTGAAGACCAAACCGCCTGCGCGCTACACGGAAGCCACGCTGCTCAGCGCGATGGAAGGTGCGGGCAAGCTGATCGATGACGACGAGTTCCGCGAGGCGATGGCCGAAAAGGGACTCGGCACACCGGCCACGCGGGCGCAGGTCATCGAAGGCCTGATTCTGGAAAAGTACATGTAC
>JANOKY010000694.1:0-1605 GCA_031419635.1 Burkholderiales bacterium
CCAAGGGGCTGGCACCCGGCGCGTTCATCGCTCGCCTCCGCGCCGGATCACGAACACGTTGGTGCTTTCGCCGGGGCGCAGGTTGTGGTTCTCGACCGTGACGCCGACGACCTGACCGCCGTCCTTGCTGTCCGGGCGGTCGAACTCCTGTTCGGCCAGCACCATCACCGCCGGGCTGACGTTCTGCAGCAGGTACTTCTCACCGAGCAGGCCGCGTCCCTCGTAACGCCGCATCAGCGAGAACCTGGCCTCGGCCCACAGTTGCATCGGCCGGTTCACTTCATCGACACGGATGTCTGGCGGCACCCGATCCGACGCCATCGCCACCAGCATCGCCTTCATCGATCGGACGTGGTTGGCCGAGGGGCCGAGCGGGCCTTGCGCGCCCGCAGCGGCAGGCTGAACCTGGCGCGGCGTCTTGTCGCGGATGACGATGGTGTCGGCCGGCGTGTCCGAGCGGCGCAGCACCAGCGTGTAGGTGGCCTGTGCCGACGAGATGAACAGGTTGACCGGCTTGCCCGATTCACCGACAGGGCGGACGTTGATCTCACCCTTGTCGCGGTCGCATTCGAGAACGATCTCACCACCCGGGTTGACCGCCGGTGTGGTGATGCCCGCGCCGGCAGCCGCTGCCGGTGGACCGCCGCAGTTGCTCGAATGGATGTTGCCGAACACATCGGTGATCGGGGCACCCTCGATGCGGATGCGCGTCGGCTCCTTGATCGAGAGAATCGCCTCGACGGCGACGCCGTCCCGCGCTTCGATCATCTGCAGGGCATGGGCCGGCGTGCCCGACAGGCCGGCGGCAACCATTCCGGCAAGCACCGTTGAGCGCAGGCACAGGCGCGGTCCGCCCGTGCGAGCCAGGTTGGCACAGAAGCTATGGGGCCACATGCGGCATCTCCTTGAAGGTCTTCAGGTGCATGCGCCCGCCGCTGTAGCTGAACTCGACCAGGTAGGCCTTGAGGTCGTTGGCGGTCTCCAGGCCGTTGACCTGAGTGCGCAGCCGCCCGCGCACGACGACGGTCTGCGCGTCTTCGCTGGGCACCAACTGCTGCGGCATGAAGAAGGTGCTGGCGTTGATGCGCTTCAGGCGCGCGGCTTCCAGGTCCTGCCGGGTTTTCAGCGCGCCGTGCTGCTCGGGCTCGACATAGCCGAGCAGGATGTCCTTCTTCCAGTCGATGGATGCCGGCGTCACGTCGAGCACCAGCCAGGCAATGAAGCTGCCCATCTGCTCCAGGTACTCGCTGCTGGCCTTGTCGCGCGTGACCCAGAACGACTTGTTGATGGACGGAGGCACGACCACCGTTCGCACGCTGCCCAGCAGGTTGAGGATCACGATCAGCGCGAGGATGTGGCCGCCGGCCAGCGCCCCGACGGTCAGGCCGAGTCCCCGGTTGCGCCGGCGCATATCCTTGATGTCGCCGTTGAGCCGTTCGAAGTCCATGGTCGTCTCCGCAGGGGCTCAGCCCACCATCCGGCGGATGTGCGAGGGCGGCGTCGCGCGCATCGCGGTGAGCGGGCTGGTCGGCAGGTGCCAGTACAGCCAGTGCATCGCGAAGGCCGGGTGCTTGTCGGCCTTGATGCGCGCGATCCAGCGTGACG
>JANOKY010000695.1:0-2149 GCA_031419635.1 Burkholderiales bacterium
CCACCGCTTCCTGCAACATGCGCTTTTCGTTGCGCACGATGATTTCCGGTGCCTTCAACTCCAGCAAGCGCGCCAGGCGGTTGTTGCGGTTGATGACGCGGCGATACAGATCGTTCAAATCCGACGTGGCAAAGCGCCCGCCATCCAACGGCACCAACGGACGCAGGTCCGGCGGCAGCACAGGCAGCACGTCCATCACCATCCAGTTCGGCTTGATGCCCGACTTCTTGAAGGCCTCCATCACCTTCAGGCGCTTGGAGTTCTTCTTCATCTTCAGCTCGGAGCCCGTGCCGTCGTTGCGGATCTTCTCGATCTCGGCGTCCAGGTCCAGCTCTTCGAGCAGCTTCTTGATGCCCTCGGCACCCATCAATGCAATGAACTCGTCGCCGAATTCGGTGCGCTTGGCGTCGAAGTCGTCCTCGCTCATGATCGAGAACTTCTTCAGCGGCGTCATGCCCGGATCGACAACCACGTACGCTTCAAAGTACAGCACGCGCTCGATATCGCGCAGGGTCATGTCCAGCACCAGGCCAAGCCGCGACGGCAGGCTCTTCAGGAACCAGATGTGCGCGCAGGGCGCGGCCAGGTCGATGTGACCCATGCGGTCACGGCGAACCTTGGTCTGCGTGACTTCAACGCCGCACTTCTCGCAGATCACGCCACGGTGCTTGAGGCGCTTGTACTTGCCGCACAGGCACTCGTAGTCCTTGATCGGGCCGAAGATCTTGGCGCAGAAAAGGCCATCGCGTTCGGGCTTGAAAGTCCGGTAGTTGATGGTCTCGGGTTTGCGCACTTCACCGAACGACCAACTGCGGATCTTTTCGGGCGAAGCCAGCCCGATCTTGATCGCGTCAAAATGTTCGTCGGGCGTGAACTGCTTGAAAAGGTCGAGTAATCCCTTCATGCCTTTTCTCCTTTAATTGCGAACCAGCTCGATGTCGATACCGAGCGATCGGATTTCCTTGATCAGCACGTTGAACGATTCCGGCATACCGGCTTCGATCGCGTGCTCACCCTTGACGATGGACTCGTACACCTTGGTGCGGCCGTTCACGTCATCGGACTTGACCGTCAGCATTTCCTGCAGGATGTACGAGGCACCGTAGGCTTCCAGGGCCCAGACCTCCATCTCGCCGAAGCGCTGGCCGCCGAACTGCGCCTTGCCGCCCAGCGGTTGCTGGGTGACGAGCGAGTACGGGCCGGTCGAGCGGGCGTGCATCTTGTCGTCCACCAGGTGGTGCAGCTTGAGCACATGCATGTAGCCCACCGTCACCGGGCGCTCGAAAGCGTCGCCCGTGCGGCCGTCGTGCAGCGTGGCTTGCGTGCGGGTGGCGTTGAGGCCCTTTTTGGCCGCGATGTCGTCCGGGTAGGCCAGCATCAACATGCCGCGGATCTCTTCTTCCGCCGCACCGTCGAACACCGGAGTGGCGAACGGAACGCCCTTGGCCAGGTTGGCCGCCATCTCGAGCACGTTGTCGTCCGACAGCTCGTCGAGCTGCTCGGTCTTGCCGCCGCTCTTGTTGTAGAGCTGGTCGAACAGATTGCGCAACTCGGCCACCTTGCTGTGCTCTTGCAGCATGTCGCCGATGCGCTGGCCGATACCCTTGGCAGCCCAGCCCAGGTGCACTTCGAGCACCTGGCCGACGTTCATTCGCGAAGGCACGCCCAGCGGGTTGAGCACGATGTCGCACGGCGTGCCGTCGGCCATGTAGGGCATGTCTTCGACCGGAACGATCTTCGAGACCACACCCTTGTTGCCGTGGCGGCCGGCCATCTTGTCGCCCGGTTGCAGGCGGCGCTTGACGGCCAGATAGACCTTGACCATCTTCAGCACGCCGGCAGGCAGCTCGTCGCCTTGCGTCAGCTTCTTGCGCTTTTCTTCGAACATCAGGTCGAAGCGGTGGCGCGTCTGCTCGAGCGAGTTCTTGATCGACTCCAGCTGGTTGGCGATGTCGTCGTCGGCCGGGCGGATGTCGAACCAGTGGAACTTCTCGACGCTGGACAGGTACTCCTGCGTCAGCACGGTGCCCTTGGCGATCTTCTGCGGCCCGCCGTTGGCCGGCTTGCCGACCAGCAGTTTGGCGATACGGTCGAAGGCGTCGGCCTCGACGATGCGCAACTGGTCGTTCAGGTCAAGGCGGAAGCGCTT
>JANOKY010000696.1:0-11053 GCA_031419635.1 Burkholderiales bacterium
GCGAAAGCGCGCCAGGCCCTGGATCTCGAACGAGAAGTCGCACTCCAGCGTGTCTTCGTAGTGCTTGCGCTGCGAGTCGTTCATGATGTCGTAGACCATGTCGTGCACATGCTTGTGCTCGAGCGGGTCGACATTGATGCGGCGCACATCGCCGTGCACCCGGATCATCGGCGGCAGCCCCGCCGACAGGTGCAGGTCGGAAGCCTTGTTCTTGACCGAGAAGGCCAGCAACTGGGTGATGTCCATGGGGGTGTGGGGCTGTTGAGCTAGTCTCGGGGCATTATGGCGAGCATCGCGGCCAAGTTACAACAAGTGAGCACGCGCATGGCCGCGGCTTGTGTCGCCGCGCAACGCCCCGTGCAAAGTGTCACGCTGCTGGCGGTCAGCAAAACCTTCCCCATCGACGCCGTGCGCGAGGCCCACGCCGCCGGCCAACGCGCCTTCGGCGAGAACCATGTGCAGGAGGCGCTGGTCAAGATCGCTGCGCTGGCCGATCTGCGCCCGGCCATCGAATGGCACTTGATCGGCCCGCTGCAAAGCAACAAGACGCGCGAAGTGGCGGCGGCGTTCGACTGGGTGCACAGCGTGGACCGGCTCAAGCTGGCCGAGCGGCTGTCGGCGCAGCGCCCGCCCGGCCTGCCGCCCTTGCAGGTTTGCCTGCAGGTCAACACCAGCGGCGAGGCCAGCAAGAGCGGCGTGGCGCCGGCCGACACGCTGGCCTTGGCACGCTCGGTGATTGCGCTGCCAAACCTGCGACTGCGCGGGCTGATGGCCATCCCCGCGCCAGCCATGGGCTTTGATGCGCAACGGCCGGCGCACCGCGCGCTGCGCGAGTTGCTCGAAACCTTGCGCGCACAGGGTCTGGCCCTGGACACGCTGTCGATGGGCATGAGCGCCGATCTCGAAGCCGCGGTGGCCGAAGGCGCGACGATCGTTCGCATCGGCACGGCGATCTTTGGCGACCGCAGTTAGAACGCCAGCGACGTGGTGTTCTTCACCTCTTCCATCACCGCGTAGGTGCGGGTCTCGCGCACGCCGGGCAGGGTCCAGATCACGCTGCCGACGAACTCGCGGTGGGCCGCCATGTCGGCCACGCGCGTCTTGAGCAGGTAGTCGAAGCCACCGGCCACCAGGTGGCATTCGAGGATTTCGGGGCGCACCTGCACCGCGGCCTTGAAGGTGTCCACCACGTCGTGCACCGTGCGGTCGAGCAGCACCTCGATGAAGACCATCAGCCCGGCTCCGAGCTTGGCCGGGTTCAAGCGAGCCCCGTAGCCGAGGATGAAACCGTCGCACGTCAGGCGCTTGACGCGTTCCAGCACCGCCGTGGGCGACAGGTGCACCGCCTCGGCCAGCTTGAGGTTGCTGATGCGGCCGTCGGCCTGGAGTGCGCGCAGGATGCAGGCGTCGATCTTGTCGATCGCTGTCATGGTGCAGAACTCTCGGCCGGCGACCCAAAAGTCGAAATCATTCGCGGCGCCAGGCCGCGTAAGCTGGCGATCATTCAAGCAGCAGGGGCCGCCGTGAGCTCACCGACCGCAGTGTTCGTTATCCCGCCGCCGCGCGCGCGGCTGCCCTACCCCTATGTGCCCGAGGCCCAGGCCGTGGACACGGCGTTGGCGCGCACGGGCGGGCTGGATTGGCCGGCGGTGATCGAGCGCGCGCGCCCCTGGGTCGACGGCGTGCGCGCCAGGCCCGCGCCGTTCTGGGCCATGGAGTCGCTGCTGCGCGAGTACCCGATCAGCAGCGCCGAGGGTCTGGCCTTGATGCGGCTGGCCGAAGCCCTGCTGCGCGTGCCCGATGCGCAGACCGCCGTGGCCCTGACCGCCGACCAGCTCGGCCGCGCCGACTTCGACAGCCACAGCGCCGACGGCCCGCACCGCATGCTGGCCAGCCTGTCGGCCAGCGCGATCTCGCTGTCGAAGAAGTTCCTGCCCGAGGCCGAGAACGACGGCGGGGTGCTACAGCGGCTGGGCGCGAAAACCGTGGTCGCCGCCACCGTGCGCGCGATCGGCCTCTTGGGCCGCCCGTTCGTGCTCGGCCGCCACATCGCCGAGGCTTTGGCCGAGGCCGCCGGCCAACGCAAGCAGCAAGCATCGTTGCGGTTCTCCTACGACATGCTCGGCGAAGGCGCGCGCACCGAGCGCGACGCCGAGCGCTACCTGGCTTCGTACCGCGGCGCCATCGATGCAATAGCGCGCATGGGGGTCGCGTCCAGCCCCGAGGCCGCTGAAACACGAGGCCGCGGCCCGGAGGCCGCGGATGGCATCTCGATCAAGCTCAGCGCGCTGTTCTCGCGATATGAAGACGCGCAGCGCGAGCGCGTCTTTGCCGAACTGCTGCCGCGGGTGTGGAGCCTGATCGAGCCGGCCGCGCGCGCCAACCTCAACCTGGCCATCGACGCCGAGGAGAGTGACCGTCTCGAACTCTCGCTCGACGTGTTCGACGCCCTGGCCGCGCGCATCGCGCAAGCCTTCCCGCAATGGCGCGGCTTCGGCCTGGCGGTGCAGGCCTACCAGACGCGTTCGCTGGCGGTGATCGACGAGATCGCACGCATCGCCCGCCAGCACCGGCTGCACTTGATGGTCCGGCTGGTCAAGGGCGCCTACTGGGACGGCGAGATCAAGCGTGCGCAGGAGCTGGGCCTGGTCGGCTATCCGGTGTTCACGCACAAGCAGCACACCGACGTGTCGTACCTGGCCGGCGCGCGCGCGCTGATCGGCCACGCCGATGTGATCTACCCGCAGTTCGCGACGCACAACGCGGGGACCATCGCTGCGATCGTGCAGATGGCCAAAGCAACAGACGCCAAGTTCGAACTTCAGCGCCTGCACGGCATGGGAGTCGGCGTCTACCGGGAGGTATCCCGGCAGACGCCGCTCCCTTCGGGTGAATTGACGCCCACACCCCCTGCTCCCCCCGCTCAAGCGGGGGGCCTGAGCGATGTGCCGGTGCGCATCTACGCCCCCGTCGGCGAGCACCGCGATTTGCTCGCCTACCTGGTGCGTCGGCTGCTCGAGAACGGCGCCAACTCGTCGTTCGTGCACCAGTTGGCCGACGAGGCCCTGGGCGCCGATGTGCTGCTGGCCTCGCCGCTGGCGCGCATCGATGCCGTCGCGCTGCCCTTGCCGCGCGATTTGTACGGCGCGCCGCGGGCCAATTCCAGCGGCGTCGACCTGGCCTGCCTGGCCGAGCGCGCGCCGCTCGATGCGGCGCTGGCCGGCGTCAACCTCGGCAGCGTGGCGGTGGCCACGGCCGCCGACATCGACGCGGCGATGGCCACGCTTTCGCAGGGCTTCATTGATTGGAACGCGACGCCCGCCGCAGCGCGTGCGGCCACCCTGCGCCGCGCCGCCGACGCCCTCGACGCCCGCTTGCCCGAGTTCTGCGCCCTGCTCGTCAAGGAAGCGCACAAGACCCTCGGTGACTGTGTGGCCGAGGTGCGCGAGGCGGTCGACTTCCTGCGCTACTACGCCGGCCAGGCCGAGCAGCGCGCCGCGGCGCCCGGCTGCGGCGTCTTCGTCTGCATCAGCCCGTGGAATTTCCCGCTCGCCATCTTCGCCGGCCAGGTGGCCGCGGCGCTGGCGGCCGGCAACACCGTGGCCGCCAAGCCGGCCGAGCAGACGCCGTTCGTGGCCGCGCGCCTGGTCGCGCTGCTGAACGAAGCCGGCGTGCCGGCTGACGCATTGGCACTGCTGCACGGGCCGGGCGAAACGGTGGGTGCCGGCCTGGTGGCCGACGCGCGCACGGCCGGCGTCTGCTTCACCGGCAGCACCCAGGTGGCGCGCCTGATCAACCGTGCGTTGGCCGCCAAGGACGGGCCGGTGGTGCCGTTGATCGCCGAGACCGGCGGCCTGAACGCGATGATCGTCGACTCGACCGCGCTGCCCGAACAGGTCATCGACGCCGTCGTGCAAAGCGCCTTCCGCTCGGCCGGCCAGCGCTGCTCGGCGCTGCGCTTGCTGGTGGTGCACGAAAGCATTGCCGATGGTTTGATCGACATGCTGGCCGGTGCACTGGCCGAGTTGAACCTCGGCGACGCGGCCCGGCTGGCCACCGATGTCGGCCCGGTGATCGACGCCGAGGCCTGCGACAACATCACGCGTCACATCGTGCGCCTGCGGGGCGAGGCCAGGCTGATTGCCGAGACGCCCTCTCCTGTCAAGGGCGAGGGGGCCAAGCGCTTCATTGCGCCAATCGCCTTCGAGATCGAACGCATCGCGGACATGCGCGAGGAGATCTTCGGCCCGCTATTGCATGTCGTGCGCTGGGGCGGCGAGGTCGATGCCGTGGTGGCGCAGATCAACGCGCTGGGCTATGGGCTGACGCTGGGCGTGCAGACGCGCATCGACAGCCGCGCCCAGCGCATCGCCAGCCAGGCGCGCGTCGGCAACGTCTACGTCAACCGCAACATGATCGGCGCGGTGGTTGGCGTGCAGCCCTTCGGCGGCGAAGGCCAGAGCGGCACCGGGCCCAAGGCCGGCGGGCCGCATTACCTCGACCGCTTCAGTGCGCCGCCGCCAGCGCTGGCCCGCGACATCACGGCGCCGCCGCCAGCGGGCGAGGCGCCGCGCGTGAGCGTGGCCGCGTTCGATGCCTTGCACATCGCCTTCGGGCCGTGGTCCGCGCAGCCGCTGGCGGCGCGCATCGCGGCCCTGCCGCGCGGCCAGGGGGCCGGCGCGGCGGCGGCGCTGGCCGATCTGGCCCTGCCCGGGCCCACCGGCGAAAGCAACACCTAGCGCCTGCACCCGCGCGGCGTGTTCGCGCTGCTGGCGCAGGGCGCGACCGAGCGCGACAGCGCTGCGGCGATGGCCGCCGCGCTGGTGGCCGGCAACAGCGTCGCCCTCATCGGCGCGCCGCAGGGCCAGGCGCTGCGGGCGGCCTTCGTCGAAACCGGTGTGCCGGCGGCGGCGATCGCGCTCTTTGCTGCCGAAGGCTTCGTCGCCCTGCTGCCGCAACTGCCGCTGGCCGGTGTCTGCGTGGTCGCGGGCGATGCACCGCTCGAACGCCTGGTGCAACGCGCCTTGGCCAGCCGTAACGGCGCGATCCTGCCGCTGGTGAGCGGTGCCGAAGCACTGCTGCCGCAGCGCCTGTGGCGCTTTTGCGCCGAGCAAACGCTGACCATCAACACGGCCGCCGCCGGTGGCAACGCCGAGTTGCTGGCCGCTGCCGGCCGCAGCCTGGCCGGGGCGGTGTGAGCGGGTCGGGGCGAGCGCCGCAAGCGCGAATAAAGCGGCGTAGCATCCGCGCGCCCCACCACAACCAAAGACGGAGACAGCGATGACCGAACCCGATACCTGCTGCACCCTGGTGCCCTACTTCAAGGTCAACGAAGGCCAGCTCGGCGCCTTCAAGGCCCTGACGGAACGCTTCGTGGCCAAGACGCGCAGCGAACCCGGCTGCGTGCATTACGCCTTCAGCTTCGACGGCGATTCGGTGCATTGCCGCGAGGGCTACGACAGTGCCGCGGCGCTGCTCGCCCACCTGGACAACGTCGGCGCGATCCTGCAAGAAGCGCTCAAGCTGGCCGCGATCACGCGGCTCGAAGTGCATGCCCCCGCCGCCGAGCTGGCCAAGCTGCGCGAGCCGCTCGCCGGCCTGAGCCCGGCGTTCTTCACCATCGAGAGCGGCTTTCGCAAATAGCTGGCTGTCAATCGAGCTTGATGCCGATCCGGGTGATGATCGGCCCCCAGCGGCGGACATCGGCGTCGAGCACGCGCTTGAAATCGGCTGCGCTGCCGCCCACGACCGTCAGGCCCTGGGCGTCGAGCGCGGCTTTCACGGCGGCGTCCTTCAGTACCTCGTTGACATCGGCGTTGATGCGCGCGACCACCGCGTCGGGCGTGCCGGCCGGCACGAACAGGCCGTTCCAGGCCAGCGATTCCACGTTCTTGTAGCCGGCGTCGGCGAGAGTCGGCAGATCCTTCAGCGAATCGGGCCGCTGCGCGCTGCTCACGGCCAACAGGCGCACCTTGTTGTTTCGCACATGGGCCAGCAGCGCTGGCGCGACCATGAAGGTGGCGTCGGCCTCGCCCTGGGCCACGGCAAAAGCGGCCGGTGGCGAGCCGTTAAACGGGATGTGGGTGGCGCTGATGCCGGCCTCGGCCAGGAACAGCTCCATCGTCAGGTGCGCCGAGCTGCCATTGCCGAGCGACGAGTAGTTGACCTTGCCGCCCTGTGCCTTGGCCCAGGCGACGAACTCGGCCACGGTCTTCGCCGGCACCTTGTCGACGCTGACCGCCAGCACGTTGGGCTGGCTGGTGGTCATCACCACGGCAAGCAAATCCTTGGCCGGGTCATACGGCATCTTGCGGTACAGGAAAGGCGCGAAGGCCACCGGGCCGTTGAAGCCGATCGCCAGGGTGTGGCCGTCGGTGGCCTTGGCGGCCACGTCCATGCCGAGCATGCCGCCGGCCCCGGCCTTGTTCTCGACCACGACAGGCTGGCCCCAGCGGCCCGCCAGCTTGTCGCTCATCGCGCGCACGATCAGGTCCAGCGAGCTGCCGGCCGGCGCCGGCACCACGACCTTCACCGGCCGCGTCGGCCAAGCGTTTTGTGCCTGGGCGGCGAATGCGGCGGTGGCGGCGATCAAGGCAAGCAGTGTGCGTCGGTTCATCGAAGGGTCCTGTGGAGCGGCCAGCAAAGCGCGCATCGTAGCCGCGCCCGCCATGTGCGACGATGCGGGCCTTCGCCAGCTTCCAGCAACCGGCCCGCGCCCATGTGGATCAAGCGTTTTCTCATCACCTTCGTCGCCCTGGTCGCCCTCGTGATGGGCTACTTCTGGCTGGCCTCGCAGTGGAGCTATTCGAGCGGCGAGCGCGCCGGCTGGGTGCAGAAGTTCTCGCACAAGGGCTGGATCTGCAAGACCTGGGAGGGCGAGCTGGCGCTGGTGTCGCTGCCCGGCAGCTCGGTCGAGAAGTTCTACTTCACCGTGCACGATGACGCCGCGGCGCAGCAGATCCAGCAGGCCGTGGGCAAGCGGGTGACGCTGCACTACGAAGAGAAGGTCGGCCTGCCGACGAGCTGCTTCGGCGAGACGCGCTACTTCGTCTCCAAGGTCACCATCAACCCCGACATCCCGCTCGGGCCGGGCGTGACGATGCAGACCGCGCCCGCGCCGGCACCGGCTGCTTCGGCGTCGAAGTGAGATGACGCACCCGGCACTGGCCTTCATCGGCGGCGGCAACATGGCCGGCGCGATCTTCGCGGGCCTGCTGCGCGGCGGCTGGCCGGCCGAGCGCATCGTCGTCGTCGAGCCCTCGACTGAACAGCGCGAGCGCATCGCCGCAGCACACCCCGGCCTGCGCTTGCTGGCCGCGGCCGATGCCTCGCTGGTCGCGGCCGATGTTGTCATCTGGGCCGTCAAGCCGCAGAGCTTTGGCGACGCCGCCGCGCCCTGCGCCGCGTTCGTCGGCCAGGCCCTGCACCTGAGCGTGATGGCCGGCATCCGCAGCGAGGCCCTGGTGCAGGCCAGCGGCAGCCCGCGCGTGGTGCGCGCGATGCCCAACACGCCGGCCCTGATCGGCCAGGGCATCGCCGGCCTGTACGCGCGCGATGCGGTCGGCGCGGCCGACCGTGCCACGGTGCAGCGCGTGCTGGCGCCGACCGGGCAACTGCTGTGGCTCGAGCGCGAAGAGCAGCTCGATGCCGTCACCGCGCTGTCGGGCTCGGGCCCGGCCTATGTGTTTTATTTTCTCGAAGCGATGATCGAGGCCGGCGTGCAGATGGGCCTGCCCGCCGAGCAGGCGCGCCAACTGGCGCAGCAGACCTTTGCCGGCGCCGCCGCCCTGGCATCGCAAAGCAGCGAGCCGGTGCCGCTGCTGCGCGAGCGTGTCACCTCCAAGGGCGGCACCACCCACGCTGCGATCGCGTCGCTCGACAGCGACCAGGTCAAGGCCGCGTTCGTGCGCGCGCTACACGCCGCGCGCATCCGCGCGATCGAACTCGGCCAGGCCTGATCAGCTGCACTGCTCGCTGATGACGTGGTTGTGTGCCAGCGTCGTCGACGTCGTCACCGAGACCATCGTGCCGGCCTTGAGCTGAGCCAGTTGCGCGGCGCTGAAGCTCACGCTGTGGGTGTGGTCGGCGGAGCCGACGATGTCGTAGGTGATGGCCACGGCCGAGTTGAGATCGGCCGCGCCGATGCTCAGCACATGGCCATGGTTGCCGGCAATCGTGGCGACGCAGCCGCCGCCGGCTGGAGGCGGTGCCGGCGCGGCGGCACCGCCACCGCCGCCGCAACTCGCCAGGGCCCAACTGCCGCCCACCATCTGAACCAAGAATGTCTTGCGGGTGATCGCCACGGTCGCCTCCGGCAGGTCGTCGATGTCTGCCGTATACGCGGCGCCGCCGGGCGGCCTTGCGCAAACGCCGCAGCATTGCAAGGGCTTACAGCTCGGGTCCGCGGCCGGGTATGAACAGGCCCTCGAAGCGCGTATACCTCGACGATCAGCGGGGCCGGTGTCCTGCCTTGGAGGTGTGTCATGTCGCAACGCGCAACGTGGGTGGCCTGGGTTTCGATGCTGGCGACGGGAGCCGCGCTGGCGGCCGGCGGCGGCGGTGGCCGCTCCGGCCCCGATGTCGATGAAATGCACGCGGCCGCCGGCTACAAGCAGGCGGCGACGGCGATTGAGGCCCAGCGCTGGCCCGAGGCCATCGAGCTGCTGGGAAAGCATGTCTGGCGCTACGACCGCGACGCCGATGGCCACAACTGGCTGGCCTATGCCTACCGCAAGACGGGCAAGCTCGACGAGGCCTTCAAGCATTACAAGCGTGCGCTGGTCATCGACCCCTCGCACCTCGGCGCCCATGAGTACATCGGCGAGGCCTACCTGATGGCCGGCCAGGTGCCGCAGGCCGAGCAGCACCTCAAGAGCCTGGCCCTGCTCTGCCAGGCCCGCTGCGAGCAGTACAAGGATCTCGAAAAGGCCATCACCCTGCGCCGCGCCAGCGCCAGCAAGTGAGTGCCGCGGCAGTGCGTCAGCGCCAAGCCAGGTCGAGCGCGGTGCCGGCGAACACCGCAAAGCCGAGCCAGTGGTTCAGTCGAAAGGCTTTGAAGCAGCCATCGCGTGTGCGGCCGCGGATCAGCGTGAAGTGCCACAGCGCCTGCGCGGCCGCGACCGCGATGCCGGCCAGGAACCAGGGCCCCAGGCCGATCATGCGGCCGATCACTGCCCACGCCAGCAGGTACAGCGCGTAGAAGGCCATCACCGCGGCCACATCGAAGCGGCCGAGCGTGATCGCCGAGGTCTTCATGCCAAGTTTCAGGTCATCGTCGCGGTCGACCATCGCGTACTCGGTGTCGTAGGCCAGCACCCAGAACAGGTTGCCGGCCAGCAGCGGCCAGGCCGGCCACGGCAGCGCCGCGCGCAAGGCGTCGAGCGACATCTCGTTGCCGCCCTGCACCGCGGCGAACGCCATCGGGATGCCGAAGCTGAAGGCCACGCCGAGGACGGCCTGCGGCATCGAGAGGAAGCGCTTGGCATACGGGTAGGCCAGCGTGATCGCCAGCGCCACGAACGACAAGGCCACCGTCGGTGCATTGGTCGTCAGCACCAGTGCAAACGCCACCAGCGCCAGCACCGCGCCGACCGCCAGCGCCTCGCGCGCCGGCAGGGCGCCGCTCGTCACCGGGCGCTGCGCGGTGCGCGCGACATGGCGGTCGAAGTTGCGATCAGCGACATCGTTGATGCAGCAGCCGGCGCTGCGCATCAGCACCGTGCCGAGCACGAATACCAGCAACAGGTGCCAGCCCGGGAAGCCGTCGGCGGCGATCCACAGCGACGACAGCGTCGGCCACAACAACAGCAGCCAGCCCGCGGGGCGGTTCCAGCGGATCAGGTCGAGGTAGAGGGCGAGTCGCTGGTGCATTGCCAAATTGCCGCCTAGCCGAAGCGCGACTCCAGGTACGCCAGCAGCGTGCGCACCGTCTGCGCCTCACCGCCGACCGGCCGCCCCGGGCGCGCGCTGTCGTTCCAGGCCGCCAGGTCGATGTGCAGCCACTCGGTGCCGGCGGGCACGAAATCGGCGAGGAAGTTGGCGGCGTTGATCGCGCCGCCTTGCTGGTTGCGGCCGGTGTTGACGATGTCGGCGATGTCGCTTTCGATCGCGCCGTGGTAGCCGGGCCACAGCGGCAGATGCCACAGCGGGTCGTGCAGGGCCAGGCCGCGGTCGACGAGTTCGCGCGCCAGGGCCACGCGTCGGCAAAACAGCGCCGGCAATTGGTGGCCCAGGGCGACACGCGCAGCGCCGGTGAGCGTGGCCATGTCGATCATCAGATCGGGCTGGCCCTCGGCGCCGTAGGCCAGCGCATCGCACAGGATCACGCGGCCTTCGGCGTCGGTGTTGCCGATCTCGATGTGCAGGCCGGTGCGGGTTTTGATGACGTCGCCGGGGCGGTAGGCGTTGCCGGCGATGGCGTTGTCGACGGCGGGGATCAGCACTTGCAGGCGCACCGGCAGCTTCATCGCCATCACCAGCGAGGCCAGGCCGAGCACGTTGGCTGCGCCGCCCATGTCCTTCTTCATCAGGCGCATGCCGTCGGCGCCCTTGATGTCCAGGCCGCCCGAGTCGAAGCACACACCTTTGCCGACCAGCGTGAGTTTCGGGTCGCGCGGCTTGCCCCAGTTCAGCTCGATCAGGCGTGGCGCGCGCGTCGAGGCACGGCCGACGGCGTGGATCGCCGGGAATCCCGCCTTCAACAAAGCCTCGCCCACCGTTTGCTTGAACGTCGCGCCATGCTGCTTTGCGAGCATGTGCGCGGCCTCGGCCAGTTCCACTGGGCCCATGTGTTCGGCGGGGGTGTTGACGAGATCGCGCGTGGCGGCTGTGGCTGCGGCCACCAGCAGGCCGCGCGTGGCGGCGGCGCTCGGCCGCAGCATCAGCTCGGCCGCCTCACGCTGGGCCGGCTTGTACAAATCGAACACATAGGCGCCGAGTTCCCACGACAGCGCCGCGGCTTCGTCGTCGAGCGCCAGGCCTGCGTCGCCGAGCCGGTAGCGGCCGGGCGGCAGCGCGCGCGGCAAGGCCGCCAGGGCGAACGGATGCCGCACGT
>JANOKY010000697.1:0-8240 GCA_031419635.1 Burkholderiales bacterium
GCGCGCGCATCGCCCCCGCCGAAGTCGCCCTGCTGGCGTCCGTCTTCGTCGTCGCCGCCTGCGGCCTGCTCTACGAACTCGCGGCCGGCACGCTGGCGAGCTGGCTGCTCGGCGACTCGGTGCTGCAGTTTTCCACCGTCATCGGCGTGTACCTGTTCGCGCTGGGCGTCGGCTCGTACCTGAGCCGCTACGTTGTGCGCCAGTTGATCGCGACGTTTTTGCGCGTCGAGCTGCTGGTCGGCCTCATCGGCGGCCTGATGCCCGCGGCCCTGTTCGTCGCCCACAACCTGCTGCACGACGCGGCCACGGCGCTGCCGTTTCGGGTGCTGCTCTATGCGCTGGTGCTGCTCGTCGGCGCGCTGGTCGGCCTGGAAATCCCGCTCGTGATGCGCATCCTGAAGTCGCACTTCCGCGAGCGCTGGCAATTGAGCGAGCTGGTGTCGCAGGTGCTGACCTTCGACTACCTCGGCGCGCTCGCCGTCGCCGTGGCCTTCCCGCTGCTGCTGCTGCCGCAGCTCGGCCTGATCCGCACGGGGGTCGTGTTCGGCCTGATGAACGCCGCGGTGGCGGCCTGGGCGCTGTGGCTGTTCCGCGCCGAGCTGCGCCGCGCGCGTGCGCATGCCCTGGCCTGCGCGCTGGTGGTGGCCGCGTTGTGTGCCGCGGCGCTCGGCGCCGACCAGCTCACCACCTGGGCCGAGGACCGCTTCTACGGCGAGCGCATCGTGCACGCCGCCAGCAGCGACTACCAGCGCGTCATCGTCACGGCCGGCGCGTCGGGCGGCGTGCGCCTGTTCCTCAACGGCAACCTGCAGTTCGACTCGCGCGACGAGTACCGCTACCACGAGTCGCTGGTGCACCCTGCGATGGCCGCGCACGGCGCGCCCAAGCGCGTGGCCATCCTCGGCGGCGGCGACGGCATGGCGCTGCGCGAAGTGCTCAAGTACCCGAGCGTCGAACAGGTCACGCTGGTCGAGCTCGACCCGCACATGACCGCGTTGTTCACGCGCGAGCCGCTGCTGCGCAAGCTCAACGCCAACGCCTACGATTCACCGAAGGTGAAGGTCATCAACACCGATGCCTTCACCTGGCTGGAGAGCCACGACGACATCTTCGACGTCATCGTCATCGACTTCCCCGACCCGAGCAACTTCTCGCTCGGCAAGCTCTACACCACCAGCTTCTACGCGTTGATCGACCGCCACCTCGCGGCCAGCGGCTACGCCGTGGTGCAGACCACCTCGCCGCTGCTGGCGCGGCGCAGCTTCTGGACCGTCGCCACCACCATCGAAGCCGTGGGCCTGACCGCCACGCCATACCACGCCCATGTGCCGAGCTTCGGCGAATGGGGCTTCGTCATTGCCAGCCGGCGGCCCTGGCGCCCGCCCGCCGCGCTGCCCGAAGGCCTGCGCTTCCTTACCCTCGCCGGCATTCCCGCGCTGCTGCAATTCCCGCCCGACATGGCGCGCGTGCGGGCCGAGGTGAACCGCCTGTCGAACCAGGTGCTGGTGCAGCAGTTCGAGGAGGAATGGGGCAAGGTGCACCGATGACGCAACGCGGCGCGGGCCTGACGCGACGCGCGGCGTTGCTGGCGCCACTGGGTCTCACGCTCGGCGCCTGCCGAGGCAACGCGCCGTCGCCCTTCGACGGCACCTGGCTCGGTGCCTCGCACGAGCGCGGCCACCGCCTGCGCGCGGCCGCTGCCTTCACGCCCGACGTGACCCGGCGCTGCGCTGTGGCGATCGTCGGTGCCGGCGTCGCCGGCCTGGCTGCCGCGCGTGCCGTGCGGCGGGCCGGCATCGACGACGTTCAGGTCTTCGAACTCGAAGACGAAACCGGAGGCAACGCCCGCGGCCACCTGCTCGCCGGCATGGCCTGCCCGCTCGGCGCGCACTACCTGCCGCTGCCCAGGCCCGACGCGCATGAAGTCAGCGAGCTGTTGCACGAGCTGGGCCTGTTGCGCAGCGTGGCCGGCCGCACCATGGCCGATGAACGCCACCTTTGCCACAGCCCGCAGGAGCGCCTGTGGGTCGAAGGCCAATGGCTCGACGGCCTGCTGCCGCCGGCCGAGCGCGGCTCGGCGCGTGAACGCCAGTACCAGCATTTCTCGCAGCTCGTCGCCGAGGCCTCGCGCACGCTGCGCTTCACGATCCCGAGCCAGCGCGCGGGCTGGAGTGCCGGCCTTGCCGCTCTCGACGCGGTGACGTTCGCGCAGTGGCTCGACGCGCAGGGCCTCGATGACCCCGGCCTGCGCTGGCACCTCGACTACGCCTGCCGCGACGACTACGGCGCCGACAGCGCGGCGGTCTCGGCCTGGGCCGGCCTGCATTACTTCGCCAGCCGCCATGGCTTTCATGCGCCGGGCGATGGCGACGCGCCCGAGCGCGAAGCCGTCTTCACCTGGCCCGAAGGCAACGCCTGGCTGACGCGTCAGCTTGCCGCGCCTCTGGCGGAGCGGCTGCATGCGGGCGCGCTGGTGCGGCGCGTCGAATCCTCGCGCCACGAAGTCGCGCTCGATGTGATGAGCCACGGCGCCAGCCCCCGCAGCGAGCGCTGGCTGGCGCAGCAGGTGGTGTTGGCCCTGCCGCTGCACGCGGCTGCGCGCATCGTCGCGCAGCCGCCGGCTGCGTTGACGCAAGCCGCAGCGCAGCTTACGCAGGCGCCGTGGCTGGTTGCCAACCTGCATTTGAGAATGCCGCTGACCGACAAGCCCGGCGCGCCACCCTCATGGGACAACGTGCTCTATGGCTCAGGCGGCAACCCCTTGGCGCTCGGCTATGTCGACGCGATGCACCAGAGCCTGCGCCCGGCGCCCGGCCCGACCGTGCTCACCGCCTACTGGGCCCTGGGCCACGCCGACCGCGCCACGCTAACGCGCCAGCGCCAGTCCCTGATCGACGAGCCGTGGAGCACCTGGGCCAGCCGCGTTGTCGCTGAACTCGCCCGAGCCCACCCCGACCTGCCGGCCAAGACCGCGCGGCTGGACCTGATGCGCTACGGCCATGCGATGGCCATCCCCGCGCCCGGCGTGCGCGGCAGCGCCGCCTTGCAGGCCTTGGCGCAACCGCTGGCGGCGCGACTGCACTTCGCGCACAGCGATCTGGCCGGCTATTCGGTGTTCGAGGAAGCCTTCACCCTCGGCGATGCCGCCGGCCGGGCCGCGGCCGGCGGCGTGACGCGATCGCGCACGGCCCCCTCTCCCTCTGGGAGAGGGCGGGGGTGAGGGCCAGCCCATTTGCCGATTGCCGCCGCTTCATGACCGGCCCGCCCATTCGCGCGCCAGCAGCCCATACAGCGCCGTGTCCGAGACCTCGCCGGCCACGATCCAGCGCTCACGCAGCAGGCCCTCGCGCTGAAAGCCCAGGCGCTCCAGGCTGCGCGCCGAGGCTGCATTGCGCGAGTCGATGTCGGCCTCGACGCGGTTCAGGTTCATGGCGGTGAAGCCATGGTTCAGCAGCGCCACCAAGGCCTCGTGCATGTAGCCGTGGCCCCAGGCGTCAGCGCCCATCGCGTAGCCGACTTCGGCGCGGCGGCTCTGCGCCGACAAGCTGAACAGAGTGCACTGGCCGATCAGTCCACCGCCGTCGATGCGCTCGAGGCCCAGGCGAAGGGAGTCACCCACCTTCATGGCCGCTCGATCGCGCTCGACGAAGGCACGCGCTTGGTCGATCGCGGCCCATGGTGGCGTGCTCCAGTAGCGCATGACCCGCGGGTCCGAGAAGATGGCGAACAGCGCCGTCGCATCCTCGGCGCGCAGCGGGCGCAGGCGCAGCCGCTCGCTGCGCAAGCTCAGTTGATCGAAGCCCGGCATGCCGGCCAAGTCAGCCGCCATCGCCGCGCAGCCAGCGCTGCCGCTGCACCTGCTGCGGCGCAAAGGCGGCGATCAGTTGATCGATCAGCCGCTGCGCCGCCGCCGAGTTGTCGCCGCCGAGGTTGCACACATAGGCATCCAGCGTCACCACCCCGCGCTCGGGCCAGGTGTGCACAGCCAGGTGCGATTCGGCCAGCAGCACCACCCCGGTCACGCCGCCGGGCGGCGGGAAGGCATGGAACAGTTCAGCCACCGGCGTCAGGCCCGCGGCCTGCACTGCGGCGATGCACAGCGCGCGCAGCGCCTGCGGGTCGGTCATCACGGGGCTGTCGGCCGGGCAGTCGCTGAGGTCGGCAGTGAGCTGGTGGCCGGTCATGGCCAGAGATTATCCGCAGCAATCATGCGCGGGCGCGACGCCAATCGCGGCATCCGCGGCTGACCGCAACCGGCCTCAAGACGCTGCGCCCGGCTGCTCTGCGCCCGTGCCTTGATGGCCATCAAACGCGGTGCGGAACCAGGGTCATCTGCAAGACGCGCCGAGCCTGCGACAATACGCACTATGGCCAAAGTCATTTCCACCCGACTCTCCCAAGACGGCCTTCGCTACGGCGCCAAGGCGCCGGGCTCGCCGTTCCTCGGCAGCGGCAACACCCGCTCCTGTTTTCTGTGCGGCAAACACAGGCAGCAGGCGCAGCTCCAGTCCAAGCGCGTGCTCGGGCGGTCGGAGATGGTGTGCGCGCCGTCGTGCGCGCCGGCGCCTGAGCGCGCCGCCTGAGGCGTAGCGCCGGCTGTCAGCCCGGGTGCGTGGGGTCAACCCAGCGCACGTCTTCGGGTGGCTCGGCCGGTTCGAGGTCCAGGTTGACCGCGACGGCCTGCCCGTCGCTGCGCACCAGCACGCATTGCAGCGTCTCGCTGCGGCTGGCGTTGATCTCCTGGTGCGGCACGAACGGCGGCACGTAGATGAAGTCGCCTGGCCCGGCCTCGGCAGTGAACTCCAGCCGCTCGCCCCAGCGCATGCGGGCACGGCCACGCACGACGTAGATCACGCTCTCGAGCGAGCCATGGTGGTGTGCGCCCGTCTTGGCGTTGGGGTGGATGTGCACGGTGCCGGCCCACAGCTTTTGCGCCCCCACGCGCGCGAAATTGATGGCCGCCTTGCGGTCCATGCCGGGCGTCTGCGCGGTGTTGGCATCGAGCTGGTCGCTGGCAACGACGCACACGCCGTCGTGCTTCCAGCGCGGGGCGGGGGTTTCGTCAGGAGGCTGGCTCATGGGGGCTCCAGGGTGGGCACGCGGGCCCATTCTGATCGCAGGCGCCACCTACCCGGTCCGCGCATCGCCCTGAACGCACGCAGCGGGCGGGCGTGGTTCAATCCGGTCGAGGACGCAACCATGCACGCCAAGGCCAGTTCCGTATCGCCGCTGTACCTGCTCGAGCGCTTCGACGTCGGCATCGTCGAGCTCGACGCCAAGCGACACGGGGTGGCGATGAACGGCTTTGCGCGTCGCGTGCTGCCGGTCGAGCAGAAGCAGCCGTTCGACCGCATGGTGCTGTCGTTCCACCCCGAACGCTCGCAGCCCAAGTTCGAGTTCATGCTCGACCAGGCCAGCCAGTGCCCGGTGGCCAACCCGCCGCCGATGACAATGATCATCAACATCCCCGAGCGGGTGCTGTTGATCAAGGTCACGCGCATGACCGATGCCGCCACCCAAGCCTCGGGCTAATGTGCCGGTGTTCTACGACATCACCGACGTGGTCAGCGCCGCCGAAGATGGCGGCACACCGCGCACCGATGCCCGCCGACGCTGTTTCCCCCGCGCGTCAGGGTTAGCCCCGCTATCGTTTTCCCGCACCCGATTGTGCCGCCGGGGGCGCCGTTTTCGCTTCATGCAAGCTGGCGGCATTTCGTGCAGCCAATCGGCGGCTTGGTGCGATCCGCGGCGAAAGCCGCTGTGTACACGGGCCGCGGCCGCGCATCAACAATCGGCGTACGCCGAAGAACACCCAGAGGAGCCATCGATGACCCCACCCGCCTTCGAGTACCACGCACCGCGCTCCGTCGGTGAAGCCATCGGTCTGCTCGGCACGCTGGGCCCCGACGCCAAACTGCTGGCCGGCGGCCACAGCCTGCTGCCAATGATGAAGCTGCGCTTTGCCGAGCCGAGCCATCTGATCGACCTCGGCAAGATCACCGGCCTGCGCGGCATCGAGCAGGTCGGCAACGAGATCCGCATCGGCGCGATGACAACCGAGAACGACCTGCTCTGGTCGCCGCTGCTGGCCGAGAAGCTGCCTCTGCTGGTCGAAGGCGCAGGCTGGATTTCCGATCCGCAGGTGCGCTACAAGGGCACCATTGGCGGCGACATCTCGCATGGCGACCCGGGCAACGACCACCCGGCGCTGATGCTGGCGCTGGATGCGTCGTTCGTGCTGCAGGGGCCGGGCGGCGAACGCGTGCTGAAGGCCGACGGCTACTTCCTTGGCCTGTACGCCACCTTGCTCGAGCCGGGCGAAATCCTGACCCAGATCCGCGTGCCGATCCCGGCGCCCGGCAGCGGCTGGTGCTACGAAAAGTTGAAGCGCAAGACCGGTGACTTCGCCACCGCCGCCACCGCGGTCCTGCTCAGGATGCAAGGCGCCAACGTGGCCAGCGTGCGCATCGCGCTGACCAATGCCGCTGCCACGCCGCTGAAGGCCACCGCGGCCGAAAGCTACCTGGTCGGCAAGCCGATCAACGACACCCACGTCAACGAGGCGGCGCGCCTGGCCATGAGCATCTGTGACCCGACGGCCGACCAGCGCGGCGACGTCGACTACAAGACCGCGATGTGCGGCGAGATGACGCGCCGGGCGCTGCTGTCGGCGCATGCGCGCGCGAAGTAAATCAAGAAAACGAAGGAGCAAGCGATGGCAACCGAGCACAAAGTGGCATTCAAGCTGAACGGCAAGGGTGTCGAGGTCAGCGTCGAAGCGCGCGAACTGCTGATCCACACGCTGCGCGAAAGACTCGCGCACACCGGCCCGCACATCGGCTGCGAGACCTCGCACTGCGGCGCCTGCACGGTCGACCTGGACGGCATGTCGGTCAAGTCCTGCACAGTGCTGACGGTGCAGTGCGGCGGCTCGGAGATGCTGACCATCGAAGGCTTCGAGCAGAACGGCGTGCTGCACGCGCTGCAACAGGCCTTTCACGAGGAGCATGGCCTGCAATGCGGCTACTGCACGCCCGGGATGATCACGCGGGCCTACCGCCTGCTGAAAGAAAACCCGAACCCGAGCGAGCACGAGATCCGCTACGGCATCGCCGGCAACCTGTGCCGCTGCACCGGTTACCAGAACATCGTCAAGGCCGTGCAGTCGGCGGCGAAAAAGCTGGCCGCCGTGCCGGCCTGAGCCATTCCCGTTCGGGCTGAGGTATCGAAGCCCCGCGGCCCGCCCTTCGACAGGCTCAGGGCAGTCGGGAAATACCTTAGCGCGAACGGATCTGCGAACGCCAACCACCTCGAATCCACCGGAGACCGTTATGGGCGACATGACCGAACTTCAAGCGCGCGAAGACAAACTGCAGGGCATGGGAACCTCCCTGCTGCGCAAGGAAGACGCGCGCTTCATCCGCGGCCAGGGCACCTTTGTCGATGACATCAAGTTGCCCGGCATGCTGTTCGGCGCGGTGGTGCGCAGCCCCTACGCCCACGCGCGCATCAAGTCGATCGACAAGACCAAGGCCCTGGCTTGCCCGGGCGTGGTGGCCGTGCTGACCGCCGACGACCTGAAACCCGTCAACCTGCACTGGATGCCCACCCTCGGCAGCGACGTGCAGGCCGTGCTGGCCGACAAGAAGGTCTGCTTCCAGATGCAGGAAGTGGCGATGGTCCTGGGCACCGACCGCTATGCCGCCTATGACGGCGCGGCGCTGGTCGAAGTCGATTACGAGGAGCTGCCGGCGATCGTCGATCCCAAAAAATCGATGGACGCCGATGCGGTCATCATCCGCGAAGACATCGCCGACAAGAAAGAAGTCGGCCACGGCCCGCGCACGCACCCGAACCACATCTTCACCTGGGAGGCCGGCGACAAGGCGGCGGCCGATGCGGCCTTCGCCAATGCCGCGGTGACGGTGCGCGAAGAAATCCTCAACCCGCGCGTGCACCCCTGCCCGCTGGAAACCTGCGGCTGCGTCGCCTCGTTCAACAAGGCCACCGGGTATCTCACGGTCTATATGACGACCCAGGCCCCGCACCTGGTTCGCACCGTGCTGGCCATGCTCTCTGGCGTGGCGGAAAGCAAGATTCGCGTCATCGGCGGCGACATCGGCGGCGGCTTCGGCAACAAGGTGCCGATCTATCCCGGCTACGTCGTCGCCATCGTCGCGTCGATCGTCACCGGCGTGCCGGTGAAGTGGATCGAATCGCGCATCGACAACATTTCCACC